>DASSQM010000579.1:0-8436 GCA_035702465.1 Anaeromyxobacter sp.
GGGTTGTCCTCCACCACGAGGATCCTCGGCAGCGCGGCTGCGCCCGGCGCCGCCGCGGCAGCGGCGGGCGAGCGCGGCCGGAGCTCGTCCGCGACGCTGCGCGCCTCGTCGTCGTCGGGGAGCGCGGCTTCCGCCTCGGCGCTCGCGTTCAGCGGCGGGAGGACCACGCGGACCAGGGCGCCTCCCTCGGGCGCGTCCCCGACGGCGATCGACCCGCGGTGGAGCTCGGCGAACTCCTTGGCGATCGAGAGGCCGAGCCCGGTGCCGCCGTGGCGCGCGGCGTCGAGCTGCCGGAACCGCAGGAACACCGCGTCGCGGTGCTCCGGCGGAACGCCGGGGCCGGAGTCCGCCACCTCGAGCACGAGCCCGCCCTCGGGCTCGCCGACGCCCGCCGCGGCCCGCACCGTGCACCGGACGCGCCCGCCGGGCGGGGTGAACTTGAACGCGTTCGAGAGGAGGTTCAGGAGGATGCGCTGGAACTTGGGCGCGTCGAGCGCCCGGCGGAGCGCGTCGGGCACCTCGAGCGCGAGCTCCACGTGCCGCTCGACGGCGAGCGCCTCGAAGTGCGCGGCGGTGATCCGGACGAGGCGCGCCGCGTCCACCTCGACGAGCTCGAGCGCCACGCCGCCGACCTCGAGCTTCGCCACGTCGAGGAGGTCGTTCACGTGGCGCAGGACCGTGCGCGCGTTCCGGGCGATCACGTCCAGGTCCGCGCGCAGCGCGCTCCCGGGCTCGGCGGCGGAGAGCAGCTTCTCGGCGGGCCCGAGCACGAGCGTGAGCGGCGTGCGCAGCTCGTGGCTCACGTTCGTGAAGAAGCGGTTCTGGTCCTGGAGCAGGGTCTCGAGCTGCGCGTGCAGCGTGCGGAACCTGGACTCGACCTTCTTCCGCGCGGTGACGTCGCGGATCGCGGTCACCGCGAACGTGCCGTCCGTGGTCTCGAGCGGCGCGAGGCTGATCTCGGCGGGGAACTCCGTGCCGTCCTTGCGGAGCCCGAAGAGCTCGAGCGACCCTGCCCCCATCGGCCGCGCGCGCGGATCCTGGAAGTAGCGTTCGCGGTGGGCCGGGTGCTTGCCGCGGAAGCGCGCCGGGATGAGCTCCTCCACCTGCACCCCGAGCAGCTCGCCCGGCCCGTAGCCGAACAGCGCCTCGGTCTGCGCGTTCACGAGGACGATGCGGCCCGCACGGTCGGTGACGACCGTCGCATCGGGCGCGGCCTCGAGCAGCGCCCGGAACTGGGACGAAAGCCTGGAGACTTCGGGATCCATGGAGATGGAGATCGTCGCGCGATGCGGTCGCCGGGCTCGCGAAGCCCCGCCCGTGTCTGAAACCCGGACGGGCGGAGATCAAGCTCGAATTTGGGTCGGGCGGTGCTCGCCCGGGGGGACGGTGCTATGAGACCGGGCATGGGCGAGATCGCCTGGCGGCCCCCTCCAGACGCCCTCGAGCGCTCGCGGATCGGCCGCTTCATGCGCGCGCACGGCGTCTCCACCGTGGGAGAGCTTCACCGTCGGTCCGTGGCCGATCCGGCCTGGTACTGGGACGCGGTGGTCCGCCACCTCGGCGTGCGCTTCTCGCGCCCGTACAGCGAGGTCCTCGACACGTCGCGCGGGCTCGCGTGGCCGCGGTGGTTCCGGGGCGGGCTCCTGAACCTCTCCGACAACTGCCTCGAGCGGAACCTCGAGGCCGGCCGCGCCGAGAAGGTCGCGCTCTCGTGGGAGGGCGACGACGGCGCCCTCCGGACCGTCACGTACGGCTCGCTCGCACGCGAGGTGAACAGGCTCGCGAACGGGCTTCGCGGGCTCGGCGTCGTCGAGGGGGATCGCGTCGGCGTGTTCCTGCCGATGTCGCCCGAGTCCGCGGCGGCGCTCCTCGCCATCGCGCGCATCGGCGCGATCGTGGTGCCGTGCTTCTCCGGCTTCGGCGCGCAGGCGGTCGCGTCGCGCCTCGGGGACTGCGAGGCGAAGGCGCTCGTCACGGCGGACGGGTTCCTGCGCCGCGGCCAGGTCGTGCCGACGAAGCAGCTCGCCGACGAGGCGGTGCGCGCCTCCCCGTCGGTCGAGCACGTCGTCGTGGTCCGCCGGCTCGGCCGCGAGGTCCCGTGGACGGCGGGGCGGGACGTCGCCTGGCAGGACCTCGTCGCGGGCGCGTCCGACGTCTGCCCGCCCCTGCCCGTCGACCCGGACCACCCCGCCTTCGTCATCTACACGTCGGGCACGACCGGCCGGCCGAAGGGCGCCGTCCTCACGCACTCCGGGTTCCTCCTCAAGGCGGTGAGCGACTTCGCGTTCTGCCACGACGTCGGCGAGGACGACCGCGTCTTCTGGCTCTCGGACCTCGGCTGGCTCATGGGCCCCTTGCTCATCACCTCGGGGCTCTTCCACGGCGGGACGGCGGTCCTCTTCGAGGGCGTGCCGGACCACCCGGGCCCCGATCGGCTCTGGGCGCTCGTGGAGCGCCACCGCGTGACCGTGATGGGCATCTCGCCGACGGCGGTGCGGGCGCTCATGCCGCACGGCGCCGGGCCGGTGCGCGCGCACGACGTCTCGTCGCTGCGCATCCTCGCCTCGACGGGCGAGCCGTGGAACCCGGAGCCGTGGCGCTGGCTGTTCGAGAACGCCGGCGGCGGCAGGCTCCCCATCATCAACTACTCCGGCGGGACGGAGATCTCGGGCGGCATCCTCTCGTGCTTCCCGGTGTCGCCGCTCGTGCCCTGCGCGTTCGACGGCCCCATCCCCGGGATCGCCGCCGACGTGTTCGACGAGCAGGGCCGCCCCGTGCGCGGCCAGGTCGGCGAGCTCGTCATCACCGCGCCGTGGCCGGGGATGACGCGCGGCTTCTGGAACGATCCGGCGCGCTACGAGGAGACCTACTTCTCGCGGTTCCCGGGGGCGTGGGCGCACGGGGACTGGGCGCTCGTGGACGCGGACGGCTTCTGGACCGTGCAGGGCCGCTCCGACGACACGCTCAAGATCGCGGGCAAGCGCGTGGGGCCGGCCGAGATCGAGTCGATCCTCGTGGGCCACCCGGCGGTCGCGGAGGCCGCCGCCATCGGCGTGCCGCACCCGGTGAAGGGCGAGGCGATCGTCTGCTTCGCGGTGCTGCGCGCGTCGGCGACCGCGTCGGAGCCGCTGCGCAAGGAGCTCGCGGATCGCGTCGCGTCCGAGATGGGCAAGGCGATGAAGCCGGAGCGCATCCTGTTCGTGCCCGACCTCCCCAAGACGCGCTCGGCCAAGATCATGCGCCGCGTGATCCGCGCCACGTACCTCGGGAAGGAGCCGGGGGACCTCTCGTCGCTCGAGAACCCCGCCGCGGTCCAGGGCATCGCGAAGGCCACGTGATCCGGTGTAACTTTGCGGCCGTCGTCGCGGCGCCGGAATCGCCGCGAGGAGAGACGGGTGGCCGAGAAGACCCGCAAGCTCTGGCTCGACTGGCAGCGCGGCCTCGCCGTGCTGTACATGATCGAGTGGCACACCTACGACTCGTGGCGCGCGGACGCCGTCGCCCAGGGCGCCTGGCACGACGTCGTCCAGACCATCGGCGGGTTCGCGGCGCCGTCCTTCCTCTACATGGCGGGGATGTCGCAGCTCCTCGCGGACGCGGCGGCGGAGCGGAGGCAGGTCTCCGCGGGCGATCGGCGCATGCGCGCGGCGCGCCGGGCGGTCTGGCTCCTCGCGGTCGCCTATGCCTTCCGGTTCGTCGAGTTCGTGCTCGGCCGCGCGTACACCGTGCCCGGCGGCTGGCAGTCCATCCTCCGCGTGGACGTCCTGAACGTCATCGCGGTCTCGCTGCTCGCGGGCGCCCTCCTCGCGATCGGCCGTCCCGCGCGGGCGCAGGTCGCGATCGCCGCCGCCGCCGCGTGCGCCGTGGCGCTCCTCGCGCCCGTCGTCGCCGGCTGGAGCCACGGCCCGAGCCGCGCGCTCGACTACCTCTACACGGACGACTGGCGGCGCGGCATCTTCCACCTCTTCCCGTGGGCCGCGTTCGCGCTCGCCGGGATCGCGTTCGGCAGGCTCGCGTGGAAGGACCCGCGGCCGCTCCTCTGGATCGGGATGGGCGCGGCGCTCTTCGCGGGAGGCTGGGCGGTGGAGCGGTTCGTGCCGCCGCTCTACGCGCACCAGGACTTCTGGCGGTCCTCCCCGCAGTGGGTCGCGATGCGGCTCGGGCTGTGCGTCGCGACGAGCGGCCTCCTCCAGCTCCTCCCCGCCTCCGCGGATCGCTGGCTCGCGTGGCTCCGCACCCTGGGGCGGCACTCGCTCCTCGGCTACTTCATCTCGATCGAGCTGCCGTACGGCGCGCTCTCCTCGGACCTCCACAAGCGGCTCTCCATGACCACCGCGCTGCTCGGCGTCGTCGCCATGAGCGCCCTGACCTGGGCCGCGTCGGCCGCGGCGGATCGCTACGACGCCTGGAAGGCGCAGCGAGCCCGGCGCGCGGCGCCCCCGCCGGTGGCACCTTCCGCGTGAAGACCTCGTCGCGGATCGCCCTGGCGCTGCGGATCGCCGCGGTCGCGCTCGTCGCCGCCGCGTTGGCGGCCGCGCCCGCCGCCCTCGCGCGACGTCCCCGCAAGCCGACGTCGGTGCCCCGCCCCGCCGCCGCCGCGGTCCCGAAGCTCGCGCCCGCGCCGCTCGTCTCGCGCGGCAAGCGCGTCGCGTCACGCCCGAAGGGCGGCGAGGTCGTCGTCGACGGCGTGTACCGCACGAGCAAGGCGTGGAGCGGCGGCAAGCCCTCGCCGCGGCGCCCCTCGTGGATCGCCATCGAGATCGGGACCGGGTACTCCCGCCTCCTCCTCTCGTGGACCTCGTCCGGGAACCACGACTACCTCGACCGGAAGTACGGCGCTCCCGTCGACTACAGGATCGAGACCTCCGGAGACTCCACGGACGGCGAGGACGGCACCTGGCGCTGCGTCGCCGACGTGACGGACAACCCCGCGCGCTCGCGCGCGCACGCGATCGACTTCGCGGGCCAGCGCTGGGTGCGCATGTCGGTGACGCGCCTCTCGCCCGACGTGTTCGAGTGGGGGCTCTTCCTCGACGAGATCGACGTCCACGATCTCTCGCGCGGCGGCGACGACGTGTGGGTCTTCTTCGGGGACAGCATCACCTCCGGTGTCTTCGACCGCGCGCCGGATCACCAGCCGAGCTTCGCGGAGGCGATCGCGCGCCTCCACCCGGGGTACTTCCCGGCCACCGTCGGCGCGGGCTTCGGCAGGCTGCACCACTCCGAGGCGGTGACGCGCATCGACGAGGTCCTCGCGCTCAACCCCGACGCAAAGGTCGTCGCGCTCTCGTTCGGCTCGAACGACTGGGACCCCGCTGCGTTCCGGCGCGATCTGGTGGAGGTCGTCCGCAAGGTGCGCGCCGCGGGGAAGATCCCGATCGTGCCGCGCATCCCGTTTCGCTCGGACGCGAAGGTCGACTTCCCCGCCCGCCTCGACGCGGTCGTCGACGAGGTGACGCGCGAGGAGCGCCTCCTCCCCGGTCCGGATCTCTACGCGTACTTCCGCGCGCACCCGGAGCGGCTCCAGGACGGGCTGCACCCCGATCCCGCCGGCGCGGTGGAGATGATCCGGATGTGGGCGGAGGCGGTCGGGCCGCTGTACCGGTAGCGAGGCTCCGTCAGAACTCCGTCCCCACCGCCTTCGCCGCGCCGCGCAGCTCCTCCCAGGTCGTGGGATCGATCGGGATCCCCTCCGCCATCCGCTTCGCGCGCGACGCGAGCTCCGGCTCGCCCGCGACGAGCACCGGCAGCGCGGGGTCCTGCGGGGGCGACGCCTTCACGTAGTCGATGGCCGTCGCGATCTCCGCCTCGAGCCCGGCCGCGCCGGGCAGCTTCGACGGGTCCACGAAGAAGGACAGCATGTTGTTCGTGATGCGCCAGTCCGCGTACGGCACCGTCGACAGCGTGCCGCCGCCCGTGAGCGCGCCGGCGAGGAGCTCGCACACGAACGCGAGCCCGTACCCCTTGTGAAGGCCGAACGGGAGGATCGCGCCGCGCGGCGCCTGGTACATGACGTGCGGGTCGGTCGTGGGCCGTCCCGCGCCGTCGATGAGGACGCCGTCCGGGAGCCGCTCCCCCTTGTTCAGCGCGACGCGCACCTTCCCGAGCGCGACGACGCTGGTCGCGAAGTCGAGCACCACCGCCGGCTTGCCGCGCGCCGCCGGCAGCGCCGCGCAGAACGGGTTCGTGGCGAAGCGCGCGTCCGTCCCGCGGAACGGCGCGACGAGCGGCGCGTGGCCGGTGACGTTCACGAAGTGGATCGAGACGAGGCCGCCGGCGGCGGCCTGCTCGGCGTAGGCGCCGACGCGGCCGACGTGGAAGGAGTTCCGGATCGCGACGAGCGCGACGCCCGTCTGTCGCGCGCGCGCCATCCCGGCGGCCGTCCCGCCGCGCGCGACCACCTGTCCGAAGGCGTTCCGCCCGTCGATGGAGATCACCGCTCCGCCCGGATCGTCCACCGCGGATCGGGCCTTCGGATCGAGGAGCCCGGCGGCGATGGCCTTCACGTAGTGCGGGAGGATGCCGATGCCGTGGCTGTCGTGGCCCGCCAGGTTCGCGTCGACGAGGTGATCGGCGACGGTGCGGGCATCGTCCTCGCGCCCCCCTGCGGCGGCGAGGACGCGCGCGCCGGACGCGCGGAGCTTCTCGTGATCCACGGTGATCATGTGAGGTTCGCCTCCAGGAACTCGACCGCGATGCGCGTCGCGTCCGCGCCGACCTTCTCGCTCGCGTGGGGACAGTGGGCCGCGTCGACGAGCGCGAGCTTCGCCTCGGGGAGCGCGCGCTGCGCCGCCGCGAGCTCTCCGGGCTCGGTGCGCGGGTCCCGCGTGCCGTGCAGCAGCAGCGTCGGCGCGCGGATCTCGCCGAAGCGGCCGTCGAAGAGGTCCGGCCGGCCGGCCATCCCCTGCGCGATGATCGAGAGCCAGGCGCGGCCGCACGCGCCGAGGACCTCGCGCCAGCGCGCGCCGTGATCGCGCTCGAACGCCTCGGCGAAGCGCGGGCCGAACCGCTCCGGCGCGTCGCGCGCGGTGCGGAAGAACTCCACCGAGCCGGGCTTCGCGGCGAGGAAGTGGAGGGCCTCGAGGACGAGCGCGCGCACGCGGCCGGGCGCGAGGAACCCGAGCCACGCCGCGATGATGGCCCCGTCGCTGTGACCCCAGAACGCGGCCCGCTCGATGCCGAGCGCGTCGAGGACGAGGAGCGTCTCCTCCGCCATCGCGCGGTGGTGGCCCCCCGGGAGCTCCGCGAGGATCCCGGAGCCGCCGTAGCCCACGCGGTCCGGCGCGACGACGCGGTGGCGCGCCGCGATGGCGGCGAGGTCGAACGGGTACGCCTCGTACCCCCACCCGCCGTGGAGGAGGATGACCGCCGGGCCCTCGCCGGCGTCGCGCACGAGGATCTCCGCCGGGCGGCCGGGCGCGACGGGAGACGCGGGGATGGTGACGTGCCGACGGGCGATCCGCACGCACCTTTCCTTATCTCCGGCGGGGCCCCCGGGAAAGCGCCGCGTCGCGTGGTGACACGCCCGTGACGCGCGCTCCGCACGATAGGGCGCATGGTCGCTCCCACGACGCCGCGCGAGAAGCCGCTCCTGCGCGGGGTCTCCCACGAGATCGCGGCCGCGTTCGCGCTCGCCGGCTGGGTCGCGCTCGTCCGCGAGGCACCCGGCCCGCGCGCCGCGCTCGCCGCGGCGGTGTACGGCCTCGCGCTCACCGCTCAGTTCGCGGTGTCCGCGCTGTACCATCGCCCGGCCTGGGGAACGACCGCGCGGATGCTGATGCGCCGCCTCGATCACGCCGCGATCTTCCTGCTCATCGCGGGGACGTACACGCCGGTGTGCCTGCTCCTGCCGGTGCCCGGCGCCCGCGCGCTCCTCGCCCTCGTCTGGGCCGGCGCCTTCGCGGGCATGGTGCTCTCGGTGCTCTGGCCGATGGCGCCCCGGTGGCTCCTCGCGGCGCTCGGCGTCGCGCTCGGGTGGGCGATCGTGCCGATGCTGCCCGCGATGCGGAGCTCCATCGGGACGGGCGGCCTCGCGCTGCTCGTCGCGGGCGGCATCTCCTACACCATTGGTGCACTCGTCTACGCGTCGCGTCGTCCGGACCCGCTGCCGCGGATCTTCGGATATCACGAGGTGTTCCACGCGCTCGTGATCGTGGCCGCGGTCTGCCACTACGTGGCCGTGGCGGGCGTCGTCGGCGCGGTTCGCTAGCGCCGCGACCCTCCGCGTCAATCTGAGACGCGGTCCCGAGTCACATCGACCACGAGTGACTCCCCCTAGGGCAGGTAGGGGAGCGACCCACGGTCGCAGTACCGTGGCGCCAACCATCTCGAGCGATCGCGAAGCGCCCGGCCGATGACCGCCGGGGGAGGCGCCGCAATGATCCGTCGAGCGATGGCCGCGTTCGCGGGCGCGCTGATCGGCGCCGTCGCGCCGGC
>DASSQM010000580.1:0-9534 GCA_035702465.1 Anaeromyxobacter sp.
TCCGGAAACGGGCCCTCGAGGCCGGAGATCGCGTCGCCGGTCGCGACCTTCCCCGGGTAGCCCTCGGCCGCGAGCACGACCCCGACGGCGGCGCGCGCGTCGAACTCGAGCGCCGTCGCGGAGAGGTCCCCCTGCGCGGACGCGAGGAGCGCGGGCACGATGTCGCTCGACAGGCGCATCAGGATGGGCTGCGTCTCGGGGTCCCCGAGCCGCGCGTTGAACTCGAGGACGCGCGGCCCCCGCGAGGTGAGCATGAGCCCCGCGTACAGCGCGCCGCGGAACGGGCGCCCGCGCCGCGCCAGCTCGCGCACGGCGGGGAGGAGGACGTCGCGCTCGACCATCGCCGCGACGGCCGGCGTGACGTTCGGCGTCGGCGAGAACGCGCCCATGCCGCCCGTGTTGGGCCCGCGATCGCCGTCGAAGATGCGCTTGTGGTCCTGCGCCGCCGCGAGCAGCCGCACCCGTTCGCCGTCGGTGAAGCAGATGCAGCTCGCCTCCGGCCCCTCGAGCCGCTCCTCGACGACGACCTTCGCGCCGGCCGTACCGTGCGCCTTTTCGACGAGCATCGACCGGAGCGCCGCCTCCGCCTCGTCCCCGCCGGAGCAGACGACGACGCCCTTCCCGGCGGCGAGGCCGTCCGCCTTGACGACGACCTTCCCGCCGCGCGCCCTCGCGTAAGCGGCCGCGGGCGCGAGCTCCGTGAACGCGGCGTACTCCGCGGTCGGGATGCCGGCGGCGGCCATGACGTCCTTCGCGAACGCCTTCGAGCCCTCGATCTCCGCGGCGGCGGCGCGCGGGCCGAACGCCGGGACGCCGTCCTTCCCCAGCCGGTCGGCGAGGCCCGCGACGAGCGGCGCCTCCGGACCGACGACCACGAGGTCGATGCGGCTCTCGCGCGCCCAGCGCGCGACCTCTTCGACGTCCCGCACGTCGAGCGGGACGAGCGTCGCGACGTCGGCGATGCCGGGGTTTCCGGGGGCGGCGAAGAGCGCCCGCACGAGCGGGCTCTTCGAGATCTTCCAGGCGAGGGCGTGCTCGCGGCCGCCGGAGCCGACGACGAGGATTCGCATGAGCGCGAGGGCTTATATCACGGCCGGAGCGCGGCCGGACGCGCCGCGGGGGACGCCGCGCCCTGCGCAGGGGCCTGCGCCGGCCGGTCCGAGAGCGCGACCAGCGCACCCCGCGCCTCCGAGAGGCGCGGCTCGTCGCGCACGAGCGCCTCGAGCAACGCGCGCGCCCCCGGTGCGTCGCCGCGGCGCGCCGCGAGCCGTGCGAGGCCGAGCCGGACGGTGGCGAGGTGAGGCGCCGCCTCGTAGGCGGCCCGGTACGAGGCCTCCGCGTCGACCATGCGGCCGACGGCGGCGAACGCGCGCGCCCGCGTGGCGAGCGCCACGCCGTCCCCCGGCCGCAGCTCGAGGGCGGACCGCAGCGGGGCGGCGGCGGCCATCGGCTGGCCGCGGTCGATCGCCACCTGCGCGAGCACGATCTGGGGCGGCACGGCCTGGGGCGACGCCGCGGCGGCTTCCTTCGCGAGCCGCTCCGCGGCGACGGTGCGGCCGAGGAGCAGCTCGCACAGGGCCGCGGCGGCGAGCGAGGTCGCGGCGCGCGAAGGCTCGTCCCGCGCGATCGCCTCGAGCCGCCGCGCCGCCTCCGCGAGCGACGCCGTGCTCTCCCAGAAGTCGCTCGGCACCCGCCGCAGGCGCGCCTCGAGCGGGTCGCGCGCGAGCGCCCGCTTCGCGACCTCGAGGGCGAGGCCGGGCGCGCGCAGCCTCGCCAGGGCACCCGCGGTGGCGAGCAGGACCGCGGGATCGCCCGGCGCCGCCTCGGCGACGGCGAGGTACGCCTGCTGCGCCTCCTCGTCGGTCCCCGACAGCTCCGCGGAGCGCGCGGCGAGGAGCTTGCGGACCACGGGCCCCGCGCGATCGCCGAGGACGCCCGCCGACTCGCGCAGCGCGGCGGCGTTCCCCGCGTGGAAGGCGAGGAGGGCCGCCTGGAACCGCGCCGGCGCGCTCCCCGGCACGCGCCGGAGCGCATCGTCGACGGCGGCCTGCGCCGCGGGGAAGTCGCCGGACAGGCTCTCCACGGCCGCGCGGTGGGCGAGGATCCGCGCCGCGGTGAACGCGCCGCCGTCGCGCGAGAGCGCGACCGCGAGGAGCCGCCTCGCGAGGGCCGCGTCGTCGTCCACCTGATAGGCGAGCTCGGCGAGCAGCAGCGGCGGGAGCGGCGAGGCCGGGACCGCGGCCTCCCACCGCCCGAGCGTCGCGCGCGCGTCCGCGACGCGATCCGAAGCGAGCTCGACCTCCGCGCGGAGCTGCAGCGCCCCGGGATGATCGGGGTCGAGCGCGAGCCGCTCCGCCGCGTGCGCGAGCGCGCCGGCTGCGTCGTCCGCGGCCCAGCGCGCGCGGGCCGCCGCGGCGAGCAGCCGGCGATGACGCGGGGCGGCGGCGAGCGCCTCCTCCAGGATGCGCGCGGCGTCCGGGGGGTCGGACGCGAGGCGCGCCAGCCCGAGCACGAGCCGGGCGGCGGGATCTGCCGGCGCCCTCTGGACCGCCCGGGCCGCGACGGCCAGCGCCTCCGCGGCGTTCGCCTGGCCCGGGACGACGAGCAGGAGCCGGGCGTATCCGACGAGCAGCTCGGGGCGATCCGGGGAGCGCGCGAGCGCCTCGCGGACGAGATCGTGGGCGGCGCGGAGCTCCGCACCGTCGGTCTCCTCGCCGGCGAGCTCGGCGAACGCGAACGCGTACCCGCCGATGGCGGAGTCCGCGCGGGAGGGCGCGATCGCGATCGCCTCGCGGAACGCCTGGAGCGCCGCCGCCGTCCGCTGCGGCATGTCCGCGCCGAGCGCCTCGAACCCGGCCGCGGCGCGGGCGTCTGCGCGCGCGGGGTCCGGAACGGCCGCCGCCGAGACGAGCTTCGCGGTGCGCCACTCCTCCACGCGCACGTCCACCACGCGCGGAGCGGGCGCGGGCGGCGGCTCGCTCCGCCGGTGGAGGACGAGCACGACGGCGACGGCGAGCGCGGCGGCGGCGCCGACCACGGCCGCCACGGCCGCCCGGCTCCGCCGCCTGCGGCCGGCGCGCGGGCGCGCCGCCGCCGCGGGGAACGTCGGCCGGGCGCCGCCCGCGGCCCGCGGTGCGCAGGCGGGGCAGACGGGCACGGCACCCGGCCGCGCGTCGTCGGAGTCGAACACGGCGAAGCAGCGGGCGCAGGTCACTTGCGGCATCGCACGGGGAACGTACCGCATCCCGTGCGGACCGTCGCGGACGGGGCGGTGGGACAACGGCGCCTGCTGCGCGACCGTGACCCCGCCGCCGACCCCGACCGCGACCTCACGCCTTCACGATCTTCTCCCGCCCGACCTTCACCCCCCGGCACGCGTTCCGCGTGTCGACGACGAGCCGCGCGCGCTCGGCCACGCGCGCGTAGTCGATGCAGGAGTGGTCCGTGGCGACGAGGACCGCGTCCGCCGACTCGAGCGCCTCGTCGGTGAGCGGTACGCTCACCATGTCGAGGCGGTGATCGCGCATCTTCGGTACGCGGGGGACGTACGGGTCGTGGTAGACGACCTGCGCGCCGCGCTCCTGGAGCAGCTCGATGAGCCGCACCGACGGGCTCTCGCGCATGTCGTCGACGTCCTTCTTGTACGCGATGCCGAGCACGAGCACCTTCGCGCCGCGGAGCGGCCTGCAGCGGTCGGAGAGCGCTTCCATGAGCCGCTGGACCACGTAGCGCGGCATCTCCGTGTTCACCTCGCCGGCGAGCTCGATGAACCGCGTCTGGAACTCGTACTGGCGCGCCTTCCACGTGAGGTAGAAGGGGTCGATCGGGATGCAGTGCCCGCCGAGCCCGGGGCCCGGCTGGAAGGGCATGAAGCCGAACGGCTTCGTCGCCGCCGCGTCGATGACCTCGTTCACGTCGAGGTCCATGCGGTGGCAGAGCACCTTCAGCTCGTTCACGAGCGCGATGTTCACCGAGCGGAAGACGTTCTCGAGGATCTTCGTCATCTCCGCGACGCGCGTCGAGGACACGGGGACGACGCGGTCGAAGGCGGTGCCGTAGAGCGCGAGCGCGGCCTCGAGGCACGACGGCGTGTAGCCGCCGACGATCTTGGGGATGGTGTGGGTGGCGACCCCCGAGCCGGGGTTCTCCCGCTCGGGCGAGAACGCGAGGAAGAAGTCCTTCCCTGCGCGGAGCCCGCTGCCCTTCTCGAGGATGGGGAGCAGCACCTCCTCGGTCGTGCCCGGGTAGGTGGTGGACTCGAGGACCACCGCCTGGCCGGGGCGCAGCCACGGCGCGATCGCCTGGCCGGTGCGCTCCACGAACGAGAGGTCCGGCTCCCGCTCGCGCGTGAGCGGCGTGGGCACGCAGATGACCACGGCGTCGCACGCCGAGACGCGCCCGAACTCCGTCGTGGCGTCGAGCACGCCGTCCTTCACCGCGGCGGCGATCTCGTCGGCGGGCACGTGGTGGATGTAGCTGCGCCCCTCGCGGAGCAGGCTCGCCTTCACCTCGTCGATGTCGACGCCGAGCGCCGAGAGCCCGCCGCGCCGCGCGAACGTGAGCGCGAGCGGCAGCCCCACGTATCCGAGCCCGACCACCGCGACGCGCGCCGTTCGCGCCCGGAGCCGCGTGAGGAGCTGCGTCTCGCCGCCCCCGACCTGCTGCACCTCGACCATGTGGAGACCCCCTGCGGAACCGCGGCTCGAACGCCCTCCGCCCGAGCGAGCGGGACGGGGTGAGCAAGCGGCGCGCCAGCGGCCGCCGCGCGGATGCAGGGGACGTGCGCCGAGCCGGCCGGCGCCGGGGGGCGTGGCGCGGCGCGGCGGTTCACCTCGTGGGCAAGATCTTTCCCACGCGCCGCCGCGGGAACGGCCCTACCGCGCCGCGGACGGGCGGGCGAGCACCCGGCCGATCGCCTCCCGCAGATCGCCTGCCGTGAAGGGCTTCTCGACGATCGGACCGGAGAACGCGCCCATGGCGGTGCGCGCCTCGTCGAGCAGTCCCGCGCCCGTGACCAGGATCGTGCAGGCGGCGAGCGTCGGGTCGCGGCGGTGGAGCTCGGCCCAGAAGTCGGCGCCGCTCATCTCCGGCATGAGCAGGTCGCACACCACCGCGTCGAAGCGGCTGCCGTCGCCGAGCCGGCGCAGCGCGTCCCGCCCGCTCCCGACCGCCACGACGTCGTGATCGGAGGAGAGGATCCGCTCGATGGCCTCGGCGACGAGCTCCTCGTCGTCCACCACGAGGATCCGGGCGCGCGGCGGCGCGCGCCGCTCCGGCGCCTCCCCGGCCGACGCGCGCGCGGACGGGGCCGCCGCGGCCCGCGCGGGGCGCAGCCGCACCGTGAACCGCGAGCCGTGTCCGACCTCGCTCTCGACGCCGATCTCGCCGCCGAACGCCGCGACGATCTCGTGGCAGATGGCGAGGCCCAGCCCGGTTCCGGTCCCGACCGGCTTCGTCGTGAAGAACGGGTCGAAGATGCGGCCGAGCACCTCGCGCGGGATCCCGCAGCCCGTGTCCTCGACGGAGATCTCGACCCAGCCGTCGCGCACCCGCGAGGACACGCGGATCTCGTGGCGCTCCGGCGCGCCGTCGGGGATCGCCTGCGCCGCGTTCACGAGCAGGTTCAGGAACACCTGGCCGAGGCGCGACTCGCTGCCGTCGACGAGCGGCACGTCCTCGAGGTCGCGCACGAGCCGCGCGCGCTTCTTGATCTCGCCGCGCGCGAGCTGGAGCGCCGACTCCAGCGCCGCGCGCGCGTCGACCGGCAGCCGCCGCTCGTCGTCGCGCGAGAACGTCTTCAGATCCTTCACGATGCGCGCGACGCGGTCGGCCCCCTGGAGCGCGTCGTCGAGCGCGCCCCGGAGCGGCCCGAGCAGGCTCGAGAGCTCCGGCGGCGCGCCCCGGAGCGTCGCCGCCGTCTCGATGAGCTCGCGGGCGTGCGCCAGGTTCGCCGTGACGTAGGTGAGCGGGTTGTTCATCTCGTGCGCCACGCCGGCGGCGAGCGTCCCGACCGACGCCATCCGATCCGCGAGCGCGAGGCTCGCCTTGAGGCGGTTCCGCTCGGTGACGTCCGAGATCGTGCCCAGGGCGCGCAGCGCGGCGCGGTTGCGGTCGCGCGACACGACCCGCCCGCGGAGCAGCATCCAGCGGGACTCGCCCGCGCCGGTGACGACCGGCACCTCGATCTCGAGGAACGGCGCCGAGCCGTCGAGGAACCCCGCGAGCTGGGCGTCGAACGCCGCGAGCTCGTC
This sequence comes from Anaeromyxobacter sp., assembly GCA_035702465.1. Taxonomy (GTDB): domain Bacteria; phylum Myxococcota; class Myxococcia; order Myxococcales; family Anaeromyxobacteraceae; genus Anaeromyxobacter. The sequence goes on from DASSQM010000580.1 coordinate 6,252, forward strand.
CGTGCGCAGCACCGAGCGGACCGCGGCGAGGTTCGGGAGATCGCCGGGGAGCCGCCCGAGGAGGCTCGCCGCGCGCGGGCTGAACACCATCAGATCGCGGGCGACGTCCCAGTCCCAGATGCCGTCGTCCACCGCGTCGAGCACGAGGCGCATCCGCTCCTCGCTCTGGCGCAGCTCCTCCTCTGCGCGGATGCGCGCGCTGGCGTCGCGCAGCGCCGGATCCGCTCCCGCGAGCGGTGGGGACGCGCGGCGGCGGCGCGGGCGGACGGACCAGACGCCGACCGCGAGCGCGGCCAGCACGACCAGGACGGCGACGACGTCGAGGGCGGACAAGGGCTCCGCCTGTCGCTAGTGGCGGAAGTGCCGCATCCCGGTCGCCACCATCGCGATCCCCGCGCGGTCGGCGGCCTCGATCACCTCGGCGTCGCGCACCGACCCGCCGGGCTGGATGACGGCGGTCGCGCCGGCCTTGATGATCTCCTCGACGCCGTCCTTGAACGGGAAGAAGGCGTCCGAGCCGACCGCCGAGCCGCGCACCTCGAGCTGCGCCTTCATCACCGCGGTCTTCACCGACTCGACGCGGCTCGTCTGCCCGCCGCCGATGGCGACGGTGCGGTCGTCCTTCGCGAACACGATGGCGTTCGACTTCACGTGCTTCACGACCTTCCACGCGAAGAGGAGGTCCTTCCACTCCTGCTCCGTGGGGGCGCGCTTCGTCATCACGCGGCACTGCTCCCGCCGGATGCTGCCGAGGTCGCGATCCATGACGAGGAGGCCGCCCGGGATGGAGCGGAGCTCGCGCAGCTCCTCGGGGCGCCGCTTCCAGGAGGCGCGCGGCTGCCCGAGCCGGGGCGCTTCGAGGAGCCGGAGGTTCTTCTTCACCGAGAGGCCCTGGCGCGCGTCGTCCGCGTACGACGGCGCGATGACGCACTCGAGGAAGAGGCTCGCGAGCTCGAGCGAGGCGGCGTGGTCGACGGGCCGGTTCAGCGCCACGATCCCGCCGAACGCGGAGACGGGATCGCACTCGCGCGCCCGCGCGAACGCCTCCGCCACCGTCGCGCCGAGCGCGACGCCGCACGGCGTGTTGTGCTTGATGATGACGCACGCGGCCTCGTCGTACTCCTTCACGGCGGCGAGCGACGCCTCGAGGTCGAGGAGGTTGTTGTAGCTGAGCTCCTTCCCCTGGAGGACCTTCGCGAACGCGACGGTGGGCTCCTCCGGCTCGCGCGCGGCGCGATAGACGGCGCCGGCCTGGTGCGGGTTCTCGCCGTAGCGCAGGTCCTGGACCTTGGCGTACACCGCGCCGAGCGTGCCGGGGAACCTCGCCGGCTCCGCGCCGGGCGACTCGCGCGAGGACAGGTACTCGGCGATGGCGGCGTCGTACGCGGCGGTGTGCGCGAAGGCCTTCCTCATGAGGTGGAAGCGGGTCGCGTCGGAGAGCGCCTTCCTCGACTCGATCTCGCCGGCGACGCGATCGTAGTCGGCGGGGTCGACGACGACGCCCACGTGCGCGGAGTTCTTCGCGGCGCTGCGGACCATCGCCGGCCCGCCGATGTCGATCTCCTCGACGCAGCCCTCGAACGGCTTCCCCGCGGCGACCGCCTCACGGAACGGGTAGAGGTTCACGACCACGAGGTCGATGGGTGGGATGTCGCGCGCCTTCACGTCGGCCTCGTCCGACGCGAGGCCGCGGCGGTAGAGGATGCCGCCGTGCACGCGCGGGTGGAGGGTCTTCACGCGGCCGCCCAGGATCTCCGGCGCCCGCGTGTAGTCGCCCACCGGGACCACGGGGATCCCGGCCTCGGCGAGGGCGCGCTGCGTTCCGCCCGTCGAGAGGAGCTCGACGCCCGCTGCGGCGAGGCGCTTCGCGAACGGGACGAGGCCGGTCTTGTCGGAGACCGAGAGAAGGGCGCGGCGGACCATGGGAAGGGAACCTCCGAGGAGGGCCCTTCTTAGCCCCCCCGCCGCGCGCTTTCAAGGGTGGTCTGCCGCCTGGACGGCGGTCAGGCGTCGTCTTCGGCGCCGGCGAGCGGCGCCGGCGGCGGCCCGACGCGCGGCTCGTCCTCGGAGATGGCGCGAAGCTTGAGGAGGCCGCGCGTCTCGACCTGGCGGATGCGCTCGCGGGTGAGGTTCATGATCGAGCCCACCTCCTCGAGCGTGATCCCGCCGCGGTCGGCGACGTCGAGCGCGCAGGTCTCGGCGAGCTCCCACACCTCCTTGTCCGGGAAGTTGAGCTTGATCGACCCGGTGGAGGGGTTCACGTCGAGATACAGGTGGTGCTTGCAGGAGATGAACATGCACGGCCGCGGGCCGCTCGCGCAGTCGGCGCGCGAGCGCGGCCGGCGGCCCTCGATCTCCCGGATGACCGCGTCGAGCTCGGGATCGATGAGCCCGAACGCGCGCTGCCGCCGCAGCTCACGCGCGATCTCCTTGCGGGACATGGTCTTCGACCGCCGCCTGCCCCGCTTTGCGTCCGCCTCCGCCTCGTCTGCCGCGTCGGGCTGTCCGACGGGCTCCACACGCCTCGTCTCGGTCATCTCGCTGCCCTCCCCTTCCACCTCGGGCGCGCGCCCCGCGCGCCGCTCACCGTCCACCACGGAGCGCCGGGCCGGCGCTCCTCGACCTACCCGGCGCCCGCGAGGTCCGACCCGACCGTCGCGACCGCCCCACCCACCTTCTCCAGCCTCTGCAGCGCGCGGCGCGCCTCGCGCTCCGCGCGTCCCAGCTCCACCTCGTACCGCCTCCGGCGCGGGTGCACGCGCGCCTTGCGCGAGAGGTCGCCCACGAGCTCGGCGAGCCCCTTCTCCACGTCCTCGAGCCTGTTCCTCACGGTGACGAAGCTGCCGCGGATGTCCTCGACCGTGTAGCCCTCGGCCATCATCCGCTTGATGACGGCGACGCGGCGCACGACCGAGACCGGGTAGAGCCCGGTCGAGCCCGTGTGCTTGCCCTTGCGGCCGACGCGGCGGCTGCGCGGCAGGAGCCCGAGCTGCACGTACTTCCGGAACGTCGCGGCCGAGAGCCGCGCGCCCCTCGACTCGAACAGACGGACGACCTCGCCGCTCGTGATGCCGGCGGCCCGCTCCCGCTCGACGCGCTCGATCTCGCCGTGAGCCAGTAGATCCATTCCGTGTAGCCCACTCAAAATTAGATGTCGAAAACTTGATTTCCAGAATAGTCCACTGAATGGCGAACGTCAACGCGCATCTGCGCCCCCGCGGCCCTTCGGGGGCGGCGGACGGCCCTGCCGGAGCGCGCGCGCTCCGGAGGAGGGAGGTCAGCC
>DASSQM010000581.1:0-4451 GCA_035702465.1 Anaeromyxobacter sp.
GCGGTCGCGGTCGGGATCGCGGTCGCCGTCGCGGCCGTTTGCGCACCCGCGCCCGCAGCCGGAACCACACCCGCAGCCGCACCCGCGACCGGAGCGGGCTCCACCGGCTCCCTCGCCACCCTCGGCGCCGTCGCGCACGCCGCCACGAGCGCGCCGACGACGGCGACCAGCCCTGCGCGGAGCGGACGGCTTCCCACCATTCCTAGAGCCCCCGGAGCCTGCGCTTCGCTTCCGATACCATGCCCTTCGCCTCGGGATCCGTGACGCCGGGCACCGCGGTGGCGCCGGTGTAGGCGTCCTTCGCCTGCCCCTCGTACAGTCGCCCCGCGCGGACGAGCGCGCGTGCGGCCACGTCCGGCGCCGCCTTCGCGCACGCCTCGTCACCCCCGAAGGCGACGTAGCGCGCCGCCGCCTCGGAGAAGCGGCCCGCCATGTCGAGCTCGGAGGCCGCATTGCGAAGCGCGAGGCAGCGGTTCGGCGAGTCCGGCCAGCGCGCGAGGAAGTCCTCGTAGAGCCGGCCCGCCGCGAGGTGCTCGCCGGCCCGCGAGCGATACGCCGCGAGCGAGAGCGCGTCCTCGGCCGCGATCGCCGCGGCCGGGTGCTCCTTCAGGATCCGCTCGCGCAGCTTCGCCGCCCTGGCGGGCTCGTTCGCCCGGTCCCACGCCACCGCCCCGTTGTGGAGCGCGTTCACGGGATCGCCCACGCCCGGCTCGCCCGCGACCGCCTCGAACGCCTTCGCCGCGTCCGCGGGCTTCCCGTCCGCGAGGAGCCGCTCCGCCGCGCCGAACCGGGCGCCGGCGCGGGCGCGGGCGAGGCCGTCGAGCACCTTCGCGAGCTGGTCCTTGCGCGGCGGCGCCGCCTTCGCGGCCTCGTCCCCGACGACCTTCCGGAGCCGCTCCACCGCTGCCTCGTGGCCGTCGCGATCGCCGCGGGCGAGGAAGGTCGCGAGGTAGAGCGGGACGGCCTGCTCGAGCGCGTCGGCGTCGGAGTGCCAGCGGTCGAGGACGCCCTCGAAGCGCTTCCGCGCGCCGTCGACGTCCCCGTACGCGTACAGCACCTCGGCGCCGGCGAGCGCGATCTCCGAGGGCGACGGGCCGGGACGCCTCTCGGCGGGGGCCTTCTTCGCCTCCGGATCGGCGGCCGCGCGCGCGAAGTACGCGTCCGCCGCGTCGACGACGCGCTTCCACCCGGCTGGAACCGGGCGCTCCTTGCGGGCGCCGGTCAGGCCGAGGTCGAGCTTCTCGAGCTGCCCCGCCTTCACCTGGGAGCTCGCGGCGCCGAGCGCGGCGGTGGCGGCGAGCCTGGCCGCGACGGCCTTCGTCGCGTCGCTCGCCGACGCGTCGGAGCCGAGCGAGCCGGCGACCTCCGCCGCCTTGTCCCAGCGCTGCGCGCGCAGGAAGAGCTCCGCCGCGCGCTGCTTCAGCGGGATGCGGTGCTGCGAGGCGCCTTCCTTCGGCGCGAGCCCCGCGTACCCCTCCGCCGCCTGCGCCCACTCCGCGCGCGCGCCGTCGGCGCTCGCCGCCTCGCCCTTCGCCTCGTGCGCGCGGGCCGCCTCGTAGGCCGCGCGCTCGGGTCCCTCCGGCAGCTCCGCAGGCGCCGGGAGTCCCTGCTCGACCTGGCGCGCGGGATCGGCTGTCGGCGCGGGCTTGTTCGCAGCGGTCGCACACGCGGCCACGGCGAGGAACGCGGTGAAGGAGAGCCTCGTCACGTTCATGGTGCTTGCTTCTCCTGCTGCTTGTCCCCTCTCTCTGCAGCTTCCCTCGCCTTCCGCTCCTTCGCTGCCCTGACGGACTTCGCGGCGGCGGATTCTTGCGGCTGCTCCTCTGCGGGCGGAGCCTCGTTCTCGGCGGCCGCCGCCGGATCCGCAGGGGACGCGGTCGGGGTCGGGACCGCGGTCGCGGCCGAGGTCGCGGCCGAGGTCGAGGTCGAGGTCGAGGTCGGCCTCGCCCCCCCCGCCGCATTCGCGCTCGAAGCGAGCATCGCCGGCGAGAGATCCACCGCGAGCATCCTCCCCTTCGCCTCCTTCAGCACCGGGTACTCCTTCGGCCGATACCGCGCGAGCGACTCGGCGATCTTCTTCGTCCACTCGTTCTTCACGTGGAGCTTGCGCGCCGCCTCGATCGCCTGCACGTACACGCCCACGGCCTGGTCCTCGAAGGGCTGCGCGAACTGCGAGAGCCCGTCCTGATACGCCGCGAGGTACTCCTCCATTCCCTTCTTCTTGTACTCCGGAGGGGGAGGCGCCTCGTAGATGGTCTGCGCGAGCCGCTCGAGCAGGAACGCCTTCCGATAGAACGCGGCGAGGATCCAGTCCGGCCGCTTGTAGCGCATCACCTCGTCGTACTGCGGGGCGACCTTCTTCGCCTCCGCGAGCTTCGCCTCGAGCGCCTGCTTCAGCTTCTTCGCGTTCGTCGTGGCGGGGAGCGCGATGCGGTCGTACTTCTCGAAGTCGTACTCGGCGAGCCGGAAGCGAGCCTCGGCGGCGGCTGCCGCGGCGCGCGGGCTCTCCTCCGCCTTGAGCCCGCGGGCGGCGAACGTCGAGATCGCCGCCTGGTACCCCGCGCGCGTCGCCCTCTCGTCCTTGAGCTCGCGGTGCGCGAGCGCGATCCTGAGGTGCGCCTGCACGAGCAGCTCGCCCTCCTTCGACCGCGCGAACTGCCGCACGAAGTCCTGGAGCGCCTGGATCTCGCGGGCCCACTCCTTCTTCTTGTCGTAGATGAGCGCGGCGTGGAAGAGCGTGCGCGCCGCGTCGTCGGCGTCCGGGTACGCCTTCGCGTACGCGGCGAACGCGGCGGCCGCCTCGTCGTAGCGCTGGAGGTTCTCGAGCGAACGGGCGGCGTTGTAGAGCGCGTCCTTCCGGTGCTTCGACGTCGGGTAGTTCTTCACGAGCGCCATGTAGCGCTCGACCGCCTTGTCGAACTCGTAGGTGTTCTCCGCGTTCCAGCCGATGCGGAACAGCGCCTCGTCCGCGAGCGCCGACCGCGGGTACTCGACCGAGATGCGCTCGTAGAGCTTGAGCGCGCTCTCGAACCGGCGCGCGCCCTCGTAGCAGGCGGCCGCGTTGTAGAGCGCCTTGTCGGCGAACTCGTGGCCGGGCTCCTCGGCGACGAGCGCGAGGAAGAGCTTCGCCGCGTCCTCCCACGCCTTCGCGTCCATGAGCTGCATGGCGCGCTGGAAGCGGCCGCCCAGCTTGAACTTCTGGAGCGAGGTGTGGAGCTTCGCGTCCTTCGCGACCTCCTGCGCCTGGAGCCGCGCGGACACCTGCTCCACCGCCGCCCAGTCCTTCATGGTGAGGTAGCTCTCGATGACGAGGTTCGCGGCGAACTGGGCCACGTCCGTCTTCGGCCAGCGCGAGACGACCTCCTCGAACCGGCAGCGCGCCTCGTCGAAGTCGCCATATCTGAAGAACACCTCGCCCGCCTTGTAGGCGATGGCCGCGGCGCGCGGGTGATTCGGGTAGCGCGCGAGCAGCACGTCCGAGTCGCGCACGAGGTGCCCGTACACGTACGGGACGGGCTCCGCCTTCACGACGTCCTTCTCCTTGCGGTCGGTGGAGAGGAGCACCTTGCGGTCGTCGAGCTCGCCGAGGCGCTGGAGGCGGGTGACCTCGCCCTCCCAGGAGATGACGGCGGAGAGCGCCGCCTCGGACTCGAAGCGGTCGCCGGAGGGATCGTCGCGCACGGCCGCGTAGACGCGCGCCGCCGCGTCGAACTCGAGCGCGTTGTAGAGGCAGTCGGCGTAGTTGTACGAGAGCTCGTACGCCTGCTTCGAGTGCGGGAAGCGGGCGAGGTACTCGCCGTACGCGCGCGCCGCCACGCGGTACTCCAGCACCGCGGCCTCGAGCTTCGACTCCTGCTTGTAGGTCTGCGCCTGCGCGTGGTGGAAGCTCGCCGCGCGGAGCAGGCTCCGCTCGACGAGCTCGCGCGTCGCGGCGACGAGGTCCGGGTCGCCCTTGTTCTTCTCCCACCAGACCGTGCCCTCGGAGTACGTGGCGACGAGGCGCTCGCGCTCCGCGGCCTCCCTGTCGAACTGGCGGTTGCGAGACCAGGTGAGGACGATCTTCGCCTGCACGCGCGGCGCGTCCGGCGACAGCGGGTCGCGGGCGAGCACCTCGCGGTACGCCTCGACCGCCTGCGCGTACTTCGTCTCGTCGAAGTACACGTCGCCGAGGCGCGCGAACACCTCCGCCTCGTAGCTCCGCCCGCCCATCGCCCCGAAGACCGCCTTCGCGCGCGCGACGCCACCCCAGGTCTCGTCCGCGAAGCTGATGGCGGCGTACTGGACGGCCACGGGCCAGACGTCGCCGCCGGGCTTCTCGCCCTTCCGCGCCGTCGCGACGTAGTGATCGAGGAGCCGGGTGAACTCCTCCACCGCGTGCTCGAAGTCGTCCATCCGGTAGTACGTCCAGCCCAGCTTGTAGATGGCGCGCGCGTAGAGCGGGTGCGTGGGGA
>DASSQM010000582.1:0-7045 GCA_035702465.1 Anaeromyxobacter sp.
CGGAGGGCACCCGGCCCGCCGCCCTCCTCCCGGAACAGCGCGCCGAAGCGCGCCCCCAGGCTCCCGTGGCGCGCCGCGACGTCGCCCGCCGCCGCGGCGAGCGCGGCGAGGTCCTCCGGCCGGTTGAAGCGGTAGACGGCCCCGGCGAACGCCCGCGCGTCCGGCGCGTGCGCGAACGCGCGGACGAAGCGCGACGGCGCGGGCCCCATGGCCTCGAGCACGCGCGCGAGGACCGGCTTGAAGACGTCGGCGCGCCCGTACGCGAGGCTCGCCGCGAACAGCGCCGCGATCTCCTGGTCGGCCGGGTCCGCGTAGCGGCGCGGCAGCTCGACCGGGTCCGCGGCGATGCGGGCGGCCCGGTCGAGCGCGGCGTCGAGCGCGTCGAGCAGCGGCCGCAGGGCTGCCGCGCGCGCCGGGGAGAGCCGGGGTGGGAGAGGGGCCACCCCGGTCTCTTACCCGGCGCCGCGGTCCGGCGCGAGCGGCGCCGCCCTGCTCTACAGAGCCTTCACCTGCGCGATCTCGTTCCCCTCCGCGTCCACGGTGTGGATGGCGCACGCGAGGCACGGGTCGAAGGAGTGGACCGTGCGGAGCGCCTCGAGGGGCAGCTCGGCGTTCGCCATGGGGTTGCCGACGAGCGAGGCCTCGTACGGCCCGGCCTGGCCCTTCCCGTCGCGGGGGCCCGCGTTCCAGGTGGAGGGCACGACGCACTGGTAGTTGTCGATCTTGCCGTCCTTGATGACGACCCAGTGCGAGAGCACGCCGCGCGGCGCCTCGTGGAACCCGAAGCCCTTCACCTCGCCCTTCGGGAAGACGGGCTGGTTGAAGATCTTCGTGTCGCCCTTCCCGATGTTCTCGACGAGGAGCTTCCAGTGCTTCTGGGCGAGGTCGGAGAGCACCGCGCAGCGGATCGCGCGCGCGGCGTGGCGGCCGAGGGTGGAGTGCATCACGGCCGGCGTGAGCTTCACCTTGGCGATGCCGCCCGCCGTCTCGAGCACCTTCGTCGCCCAGAACTTCGTCCGCTCGTGGCCGAGCGCGAAGCCGACGAGCACCTGCGCGAGCGGGCCGACCTGCATCGGCTTGCCCTCGAAGCGCGGCGCCTTCACCCAGGAGTACTTGCCCTCGGGATCCCACTCGTTGAAGGCGGGGACGGTCTCACCCTGGTACGGGTGCTTCTGGTGATCGCCCTTGTAGTAGGACCGCGCGATCGACTCGGTGACGTTGTCGCGGAAGTACGCATCCTCGAACGACTTGATCTCCTTCACCGTGGAGATGTCGCCGTTCATGATGGTGCCGCCGGGCAGGTCGAACTTCGTCGCCTTGGCGTCGTGCGGCAGGTCGGGTACGGCGAGGTAGTTCGTCACGCCCGCGCCGTACTTGAGCCAGTCGGCGTACATCGCGCCGATGGCGCAGATGTCCGGGATGTACGCCTGCTGGATGAACGCGGTGACCTCGTCGAAGAGCGTCTTCACCTGGTACAGCTTCTCCATGTTGAGCGCGGAGGGGCTGTCCAGGTTGATCGCGTTCGCCACGCCGCCCACGGCGAGGTTCTGGATGTTCGGCGTCTTCGACCCGAGGATGGCGACGATCTGGTTCGCCTTGCGCTGGACGTCGAGCGCCTCGAGGTAGTGCGAGACGGCGAGCAGGTTCACCTCCGGCGAGAGCTTCATCGCCGGGTGGCCCCAGTAGCCGTTCTGGAAGATGCCGAGCTGGCCGGCCTCGACGAAGGCCTTGAGCCTCTCCTTCACCGCGGTGAGCCGGTGCTTCGAGTTCCCGGGCCACGAGGAGAGGCTCTCGGCGAGCTGGGACGCCTTCACGGGATCGGCGGCGAGCGCCTTCGTCACGTCCACCCAGTCGAGCGCGGCCAGGTGGTAGAAGTGGACGATGTGGTCGTGCAGGCCGTGCGCGATCACGATGAGGTTCCGGATGAGCTGCGCGTTGAGCGGCACCTCGAGCTGGAGGGCGTTCTCGACGGCGCGCACGGAGGCGATGGCGTGCACGGTCGTGCACACGCCGCAGATGCGCTGGGTGAAGACCCAGGCGTCGCGCGGGTCGCGGCCCTTCAGGATCTGCTCGAAGCCACGCCACATGGTCCCGGAGGACCACGCCTTCTTCACCACTCCGCCGTCGACCTCGAGATCGATGCGGAGGTGACCCTCGATTCGGGTGACGGGATCGATGGTGATGCGCTTGCTCATGAGAGGACCCCTTGCTTGATTGCGGCCGGCTCGGGCCGCTTCGCCGGCACCTGCACGCCGGCGAGGATCGGGAACTTCTTGACGATGAAGACGTAGGCCACGGTCTCGGTCGCGACGAGGCCGAGGGTGACGAAGATCTCGGCGAGGGACGGGAAGTACACCCAGTTGTCGCCCGGGTTGAACGCGACGAGGAACGCGTCGACCCGGTAGAGCGCGCCGCCCCCGAGCGCGAGCAGCGCCGCCTGGAGCTGCCCGGCCGCGCTCGCGCGGACGCCCTGCTGCATGAACAGGAACGCCGCGGCGAGGAACAGCGCCGTCTCCGCCCAGAAGAAGAACGACTGGAGGCCCGAGTGGATCGTGAGCCCGAGCCGGTCGGCGGCGAAGAGCCCGCTGAACCGGATGGCCACGAACGCGATCAGGATCCCGGCCACGAAGACGCCGATGCGCGACAGCATCTTCGTCTCCATCGTCCGCCCGAACGCCATCGAGGAGAAGATCGACTCGAAGTAGATGATGGCGTAGCCCATCCCGACCGCGGTGAGGAGGAACAGGAACGGGAGGAGCCCGGTGTGCCAGAGCGGGTTCACCTTGGTCCAGGCGACGAGCAGGAGCGAGCCGAGGCTCGACTGGTGCATCGTCGGCAGGACGAGCCCGAGCGCCACGATGAACGGCAGCGCCTTCTCGAAGCGCGGCTGCCACGCGCGCGCAGCCGCGGCGCGATCGGGGCGGCCCTCCGCGGCCCACTTCTCGAGGAGCGCGGGGAGCAGCTCCACGGCGAGCACGCCGGTGTAGGCGAACATGCAGAGCGCGACCTCGAGCAGGATCGAGGTCCCGTTCCAGTCCCACGGCGTCACCGGGATGCGCCACATGTTCCAGAAGCGCCCCAGGTCGAACGCCACCGCGACGCCCGCGACGGAGTAGCCGAGGAAGCTCGTGACGAGCGCGGGCCGGACGAGCGGGTGGTACCTCCCCTTGTTGAACACGAACACGAGGAGCGCCATGGCGTAGCCGCCGCTGGCGAGCCCGGTGCCGACCACGACGTCGAAGGCGATCCAGAGGCCCCACGGATAGCCGTCGTTCATCGACGTCGCGGCGCCGAGGCCCTGGGTGAACCGCCAGATGCCCGCCACGGTGCCGAGGCCCCACAGGGCGAGCATGAGCTTCACGGCGGGGGAGAAGAGCTTCCCGCCCACCGGACGCGCGTTGCCGCTCATCGGTTCTCCTCCTCGTCGGAGCTGCGGCGGTTCCGCCACGTCACGAAGGAGAGCGCCCCGAGGAGCGCCACCGGCGCGACGAAGCCCTGGTAGATGCCGTGCTGGATGGTCTCGGAGAGCGCCGGGGCGGGCTCCGTGCCGAGCGCCGGCAGCCCGATGGTCTTGAACGGCACCGGGGAGAGGTACAGCACGTTCGTGCCGCCGCCGTCGCTCTCGCCGTAGATCTTCGGCTGGTACGCGTCGGGGCGGGCCGCCATCCGCCGGCGGGCCTCGGAGAGGAGCTCGCCGCGCTTGCCGAACGTGACCGCGTCGCGCGGGCACACCTCTGCGCAGGCGGGGCCCTTGCCGTCCTTGTAGCGGTGCCGGCACAGCTCGCACTTCACGATCTTCGGCGTCGCCTTCGCCCACTCGAACTTCGGGACGTTGAAGGGACAGGCCACCTGGCAGTACCGGCAGCCCACGCACTTGTCCGCGTCGTACGCGACGACGCCGTGCTCGTCCTTGTGGAGCGCACCCAGCATGCACACCGACGCGCAGGCGGGGTGGACGCAGTGCATGCACTGCGCCTTCACGAAGCCTTCCTCCGTCCGGTCGCCCGCCCACCGCCGGATCACGGTGAGCGTCGTCGCGTTCAGGTCGACGGGGGCGTCGTACGTCGCGCCCTGCGCGAGGCGCGCGTCCGCCGGCTTGCCGTTCGCCTCCTTGCACTTCGACTGGCAGGCGCGGCAGCCGATGCAGCGCGTGACGTCGACGAGGAGGCCGTAGTCGGCCGGATCGGACTTGTGCGCGACCTTCGCCTCCGCCGTGGTCGGGGCCGCGGCCGCCGCCGCTCCGGCGGCGGCGATCTGGAGCGCCGTCCTCCGTGAGATCTTCGGCATCGGTCACTCCTTCCCGGGCTCGGCCTGCTCTTCCTGGCGCTCCTGCCGCGCGAGCTTGCGCGAGGCGACCCAGCCCGCGCCCGCCGCCGCGCCCACCACCGCGCCCGCGACGCCGGCGGCGATCGCGGAGACCTGCCCCTGCTCCGGCTGGATCCCCGGGTAGGCCATCGGCGCGGTCGGCTTGTCGATCGGCACGGTCTCGTGCAGCGGGATGCGGAACGCGATCTCCTTCTCCGTGCAGCCGACGCACGGGTGGCCGACGCCGATGGGCCAGGCGCCCGGCACCTCGCAGAAGTTGAGGAGCGAGCAGTTCGCGTGCGTCTGGGGCCCCTTGCAGCCGAGCTTGTAGAGGCACCAGCCGTTGCGGTGGCCGTCGTCGCCGTACGCCTGCGCGAAGCGGCCGGCGTCGAAGTGCGGCCGGCGCGGGCAGTCCTCGTGGATGACGCGCCCGTAGGCGAACATCGGGCGGCCCTTCGCGTCGAGCGCGGGGAGCGTGCCGAACGTCGCGAACTGGAGCACGGTGCCGAGCAGGTTGTACGGGTTCGCCGGGCAGCCGGGCAGCGTCACCACCGTCTTGCCCTGCAGCACCTGGGGCGCGCCCGTCGCGCCCGTCGGGTTCGGGTCCGCCGAGGGGACGCCGCCCCACGACGCGCACGAGCCGATGGCGACGATCGCCGCCGCCTTGTCGGCGACCCGCTTGAGGATGTCGACGGCATTCTTGCCGGCGATCTGGCAGTAGATGCCGTTCTCCTTGAGTGGAATGGCGCCCTCGACCACGAGGACGTAGCCGCCCTTCTTCACCGCCGCGTCGAGGTTCGCCTCCATCTGGTGGCCGGCCGCCACGGCGAGCGTCTCGTGGTAGTCGAGGGAGACGAGATCGAGCACCAGCGCGCCGACGTCCGGGTGGCTCGTGCGCAGCAGCGACTCCGTGCACCCGGTGCACTCCTGGAAGTGGAGCCAGACGACGGAGGGCTTCTGACCCTTCGCCACCTTCTCCGCCATCTTCTCGCCGGCCCACGCCGGCATTCCGACCGCGGCCGCCGCCGCGGTGCAGACCTTGACGAAATCGCGCCGCGAGAACCCGGTGGCCTCGGCGGCGGTGGTCGAGAGCGGCATCCTTCCTCCTCGGGTGAGCCGGAGTGGGTCGGCTCGTGAGGGGGAACGATCACTCTCGCCGCACCTCGAGTCCTTGATTGGAGTCAGTCAACGAAAAAATATCGCGCAATCCGTGCGTAACCTAAAGACTTCAAGATCTTGCATTCCGGGCTTGAAATGGATTGAGCCGGTCAACCTTGACCGGCTCAATCCAATTACATCGGCAGCCTGGTTTACCGCGCGTTTACGCGCACCTAGGCGGCGCGCGCGCGCCTGTGCGGTGGCAGCGGCCTGGCCTCGGGCACGCCGGCCAGCACCGGCAGCCGCTTCACCGCGACGACGTAGATGGCGACGCCGATCGCGGCGAGGCCGCTCGAGAACAGGATCTCTCCGAGTGAAGGGAAGTACGCGAAGTTGCGCCCCGGATCGAACGCCGCGAGGTACGTGTCGAAGCGGTAGAGCGCGCCCGCCGCGACGGTGAGCTGCGCCGCCCAGAACAGGTAGCCCGGGTTCCTCCGGTACGACGGCGCGAGCACGCGCACCGCCGGATAGAGGAAGAGGCCGGACTCGACGAGGAAGAGGAGCCCCTTCGGCCCGTGCACCCACGGCAGCTCGCCGGCCGCGAGCACGTCGCCGAGGCGCAGCGCGAGGAACGCGAACGAGAAGCCCGCCATCACGAGCGCGAGCATCGAGTCGAGCGAGACGTCGCGGTCGCGGCGCCAGGCGAGGTGCGTGATGGTGTCGATGACGATCACCGCGCCGGCGCCCATGGACAGGCAGGAGAGGAGGAACAGCGCCGGCAGCCACGCCGTGTGCCACAGCGGGTGGAGCTTCGTCTGCGTGACGAGGAAGAGCGAGCCGAGCGAGGACTGGTGCATGAACGGGAGCACGATCGCGACAGCGACGACGAACGGGAACCCGCGGCGCACCCAGGGCCGGAGGAGGACCGCGATGCGCGACAGCGCGCCGTCGCGCTCCGCCCACCGCTCGAGCACGGCGGGGAAGACCTCGATCCAGAGGACCGCGCAGTACGCCATCACGCACAGCGCGACCTCGAGCAGCACCGAGTCGAGGTTCCACCACGGCGGCACGAACAGCGCCCACACGTTCCACCAGCGGCCGAGGTCCACGACGACCGAGAACCCGGCGAGCGTGTACGCGATCGCGCCCACGAGCACCGCGGAGCGGACGAGGGCATGATAGCGGCCGCGGTTCGCGACGTACGTGACGAGCGAGAGCGCGAGCGCCCCGGCGCCGATCCCCGTGAAGGTCACGACGTTGAGCGGCTTCCAGATGCCCCAGGCGTACGCGTCGGACATCGCGGTGACCGGGCCGAGCCCCGTGAACAGGCGGACCGCGACGAAGCCGAGCCCGAGGCCGGCGAGGACGAGCACGGCGAGGGTGCTCCTCGTCAGGATGGGTCCGCCGAGCGGCCGTTCGATGACGTGGTTCATGTGCGCCTCCCCCGCTCCTCCCGGGAGCGTCGGGGGCCGCCGCCGCCGAGCGAGCTTTCCGGACGCGCGCGGCGCCCGGACGAACGGAAGAGCATGGGGCGCGCCACGCGGGGCTGCGTGCACGAACCCTGCGTGAACGCGCAACAAACGCGTTCGGCGTGTGGCTCGTGCGCGCAGCGCCGGGGCGCGCACGTGTGGAGACGCTCAAC
>DASSQM010000583.1:0-7906 GCA_035702465.1 Anaeromyxobacter sp.
CCCGCCATCATCTTCATCGACGAGCTCGACGCGCTCGGGCGCGCGCGCGCCTCCATCCCCGGGCTCGGCGGCGGGCACGACGAGAAGGAGCAGACCCTGAACCAGCTCCTCGTCGAGCTCGACGGCTTCGACGCCTCCGCCGGCATCGTGCTCATCGGCGCGACGAACCGGCCCGAGATCCTCGATCCGGCGCTGCTCCGCGCCGGCCGCTTCGACCGGCAGGTGCTCGTCGACCGGCCCGACCGCGTGGGCCGCGCCGCCATCCTGGCGGTGCACACGGGCAAGGTGAAGCTCGCCCCCGAGGTGAAGCTCGACCAGGTGGCCGCGCTCACGCCGGGCTTCACCGGCGCCGATCTCGCGAACCTCGTCAACGAGGCGGCGCTCGTCGCCACCCGCCGCGGCGGCGAGGAGATCCGCATGGACGACTTCAACGTCGCCATCGAGCGGATCGTGGCCGGCCTGGAGAAGAAGAACCGGCTCCTCAACCCGCGCGAGCGCGAGATCGTGGCGCACCACGAGATGGGCCACGCCATCGTGGCGGCCGCGATCCCGGGCTGCGACCCGGTGCACAAGATCTCGATCATCCCGCGCGGCATCGGCGCGCTCGGCTACACCATCCAGCGCCCGACCGAGGACCGCTACCTCATGACGCGCGAGGAGCTCGAGTCGAAGATGTCCGTGCTCCTCGGCGGGCGCGCGGCGGAGAGCCTCGTGTTCGGCCACCTCTCCACCGGCGCCGCGGACGACCTCGCGAAGGCGTCCGACATCGCCCGCAACATGGTGTCGCGCTACGGCATGGGCGGGAAGCTCGGGCCCGTGACGTACGAGTCCGAGCCGAACGGCTTCCTCGGGCAGATGGCGGGGACGCGCCGGCTCTACTCGGAGGAGACGGCGAGAGAGATCGACGTGGCGGTGCGCGAGTTCGTGGAGGGCGCGTTCGAGCGCGCCTGCGCCGCGCTCCAGAAGAACCGGCAGCTGCTCGACGAGAGCGCGAGGGAGCTCCTGAAGCGCGAGACCCTCGCGGACACGGACCTCGCGGCGCTCCTCGGGCGCGTGCGCGCCGAGGAGCCGCGGATCGCGGCGGCGACGGCCATCTGAAGCAGGCTTCGGGCTCCAGCCTTCGGGGCTTCGGGCTCCGGCACGGGCGACGGCCCACGTCCGTTTGCGGGCCGGAAGCTGTAGCCCGAAGCCCGTAGCCTGTGGTCTTGTCGCCACGTGCTCCACGACGTCTGGACCGTGGCCGTCCCGGCCCTCTCGATCGTGATCTCGCTCCTCGCGAGCGGGCACGTCGTGCTTCACAAGCGGGACGTCCGCGCCGCGCTCGGTTGGGTCGGCTTCATCTGGCTCGCGCCGATCGTCGGCGCGGTCGCGTACCTCGTCCTCGGCGTGAACCGCATCCGGCGGCGCGCGGCGGCGCTCCGGCTGCCGGACGTGCGCGCGCGGGTGCCGGAGGCGCTCCGGCCCCCGCCGCCCCGGCTTCCGCCCGGCGCCGAGCACCTCGGGTCGCTCGTCGCGCTCGGCGACGGCGTGGTCCGCAAGCCGCTCGTGGCGGGGAACGCGGTCGCGCTGCTCCCCGGCGGCGAGCGCGCCTACGCCGCGATGCGCCAGGCGATCGACGGCGCCGAGCGATCGGTGACGCTCAGCACCTACATCTTCGATCCGGGCGAGGCGGGCTTCGCCGTCGCCGACGCGCTGGCGCGCGCGCACGCACGCGGCGTGAAGGTGCGGGTCCTCATCGACGCGGTGGGGGTCCGCTACGGGTGGCCCCCGATGCACCGGCGGCTCCGGAAGGACGGCGTGCCGACGGCCCTGTTCCTGCCACGCTTCAGCCCGGGGTGGCTGCCGTTCGTGAACCTGCGCAACCACCGCAAGATCCTGGTCGCGGACGGGAAGATCGGGTTCACGGGCGGCATGAACATCCGCGACGACTTCCTGCCTCCTCCGGGGAAGGGGTACATGGACCTCCAGGCGCGGCTCGACGGGCCGGTCGTCGAGCACCTCCAGAGCGCGTTCGCGGAGGACTGGCTGTTCACCACGGGCGAGGCGCTCGAGGGCGGCGCCTTCTTCCCGCGGCTCCAGGCGGCCGGGCCGGTCCTGGCGCGGGGGATCCCCGACGGGCCGGACGAGGACTTCGAGACGGTGCGCTGGATCCTGCTCGGCGCGCTCGCCACCGCCCGCGAGCGCGTGCGCATCGTGACGCCCTACTTCATCCCCGACGCGGCGCTCGTCACCGCCATCGACGTCGCCGTGATGCGCGGCGTGCACGTGGACGTCGTCCTCCCCGAGCGGGGGAACCTCCCGATGATCCAGTGGGCGCAGGACGCGCAGCTCTGGCAGGTGCTCGAGCGCGGCTGCCGCATCTGGCTGTCCCCGAGGCCGTTCGACCACACCAAGCTCATGGTGGTCGACGGCGCGTGGACGCTGCTCGGCTCGGCGAACTGGGATCCGCGCAGCCTGCGGCTCAACTTCGAGCTCGACGTCGAGTGCTGGGACCCGGACGTGGGCTCCCGCGCGGAGGCGCTCGTCGAGGAGCGCATGGCGCGCGGGCGGAGGATCACCCTCGCGGACGTCGACGCACGGCGCATGACCGTGAAGCTGCGCGATGGTGTCGCACGGCTGTTCTCGCCGTACCTCTGACACGCGACACGTCGCAGCGCGACCCTGAGTCGCATCTGGACGGCGCGCCGCTGGGACTAGGCTCCCGCCAGGGGGCAGTTCTCAGGAGGCGCCGGATGGCGTGCTCGCAGGAGTTTCGCGAAGGGCTTCGCAGGGAGCTCGACGCGTGGCAATCGGACGGGATCGTCACGCCGGGTGCGGCCCGCGCGCTCTCGTCGCGGTACGACCTCGAGACCGCCGCCGGGACCGCCGGCGCGCGCGGCGATCACTCCGCCGCGATCGCCGCGACGTCCGCCGCCGTCCTCGCCTGCGCGCTGGTGCTCGCCCTCGCCACCACGTCCACGCGCGCGGGCGCGCTGCTGCCGATCGCCGCGCTCGCCGCGGCGCTCGCGTCCGCCCCCCTCGTCCTCCGCGGCGAGGCGTTCGCGCCCACGGCGAACGCGCTGCGCTGCGTGGGGCGCGCCGTCTTCTACGTCTCGGCGTTCGCGCTCTCGTTCGTGCCGGTCGCCGGGGCCCTCCTCCTCCGCTCGCCCACGAGCCCCGGGCTCCTCGCGGCGGCCCCGCCGTTCCTGCTCGCGCTCGCCGCGCTCGTGGCCGGTCTGCGCCGCACGGACGTCGACGCGCACGCGCGCGGCGAGGCGATGCTGCTCACCGCCACCGTCCTCGCGTTCGCGGCCGGGCTGTTCCTCGACACCGGCAGCGGCGCCGCGGTGGTCGCGAACCTCGCCCTCGCGTTCCTCGCCGCCGGGCGGATCGTGCGCGGGGTTTCCTGGCTCGCGCGCGGCGCGTTCTGGGAGGGCCTCGTCGTCGCCGCGATCGTCGCCATGAGCCGGATGG
Organism: Anaeromyxobacter sp.; assembly: GCA_035702465.1. Taxonomy (GTDB): domain Bacteria; phylum Myxococcota; class Myxococcia; order Myxococcales; family Anaeromyxobacteraceae; genus Anaeromyxobacter. The sequence goes on from DASSQM010000583.1 coordinate 3,454, forward strand.
TCGAGGTGACGCTCCCCGGCTGGCCGAGGTTCACGGGCGCGTTCCTCGTCGCCGCGGGCGCCGTCGCCGCCGGGACCGTGTTCGAGCGCCGCCGCGCGCGCGCTCCGGACGAGGCGCACGCGCACGCGCCGTAGCTGCCGCTTCCGGCCTCCCCCGAACGTCGCGCCGCGGGCGTCAGACCCCGAAGGTAGTGGTGCACCTCGCCACCGCACCCACGGAGGAGCCCGCATGCGCCCCGCAACGCCACCCGTCTGCGCCGTCGTCGTCGCCCTCGCCGCGGCGCTCGCGCCCGCGCCGGCGCGCGCCGAGTTCGCCACGACGAACATCCAGCTCCTCGAGGGCTGGGGCTTCCACGACCACCTCCTCGGCTACGACACGACCGACGGCCGGATGGCGACGTACACGCTGAACCACTTCTCCACCTGGAAGTACGGCGACAACTTCGCGTTCGTGGACATGTACCGGGGGAGCTTCGGGTCCGGGATCGACGCCACGCTCTACTCGGAGTGGCACCCGCGCGTCTTCGTGAACCGGCTCCTCGGCACGAAGGGGAACGTGCTCGGCGCGTTCCGCGACCTCGGCGCGGCGTTCGAGCTCAACGTCGGGAACGGCTTCTACGCCTACATGGCGGGGGTGGGCGGCGACCTCGCGCTGCCGATCCCCGGCGTCGTCGGCCTGAACGTCTACTACCGCCACGACTCGGTGCAGTTTCCCGGCGCACCCCGCCTCGCCATCACGAACGACACGTGGCAGGTGAGCCCGTTCTGGACGCTGCCGTTCCGGATCGGGACGGTGCCGTTCGTGTTCACCGGCTTCGTGGACGTGTTCCGCTCGACGTCGGGCGACCGCCTCGACGTCATGGCGCAGCCCGAGCTGATGGTGGACGTGCTCGCGCCGTTCGGCGGGCCGAAGGGCACGCTCCACGCCGGCGTCGAGTGGTACCTGCATCACTACCAGCTCGCCGGCCAGAACGAGCTCGCCTCCGTCCCGCAGGCGCTCGTGCAGTGGACGTTCCACTGAGGCCCGGAGACCACATGACGACGCCCGCCACCTCCGGCCCGCCCCCGACCGGCCTCGCCGCGTTCTTCGGCCTCGCCGAGCGCGGCACGAACGTGAAGACCGAGCTCATCGCCGGCGCGACGACCTTCATGACGATGGCCTACATCCTGTTCGTGAACCCCGCCATCCTCGGCAAGGTGGCGGACGCGGCGGGCGCGAAGCTCCCGTTCGCGGCCGTGCTCACCTCGACGGCCCTCGTCGCCGCGGTGATGACGCTCGCCATGGGGCTCCTCGCGAACCTGCCGCTCGCGCTCGCGGCCGGCATGGGCCTCAACTCCGTCGTGGCGTTCCAGCTCGTCGCCGGGATGAAGCTCACTTGGCCGCAGGCGATGGGCGTCATCGTCGCCGAGGGCCTCGTCATCTCGGCGCTCGTGGCGACCGGTCTCCGCCAGGCGATCGTCATGGCGGTGCCCGTCTCGATGAAGAAGGCGATCGGCATCGGGATCGGGCTGTTCCTCGCCATCATCGGCTTCGTCGACGCCGGGTTCGTGTCGCGCAGCCCGGCGGACCCGGTGCCGGTCGCGCTCGGCACGGCGGGGCACCTCAAGGGCTTCCCGGTGGTGCTCTTCGCGCTGACGCTGCTCTTCACCGGATGGCTCGTGCTCCGCAACGTGAAGGGCGCGCTCCTCATCGGCATCGTGAGCTCGACCGTGCTCGCCATCGTCGCGAAGGCGATCTGGGGCGACGCGGCCGGGTTCAAGCCGTGGGAGGTGGTGCTCCCGTCGTCGCCGCTCGCGCTGCCGGACTTCTCGCTCCTCGGCAGGTTCAGCTTCGGGTTCGCCCAGGTCCTGGGGACCGCGGCGGCCTCGCTCACCGTCTTCTCGCTCATGCTGTCCGACTTCTTCGACACGGTCGGGACCGTCGTCGCGGTCGGGCAGGAGGCGAAGTACGTGGACGCGGAGGGCAACTACCCGCGGCCGGGCACCGTCCTCATGATCGACTCGCTCGCCGCCGTCGCGGGCGGCGCCGCCGGCGCGTCGTCGGCCACGACCTACATCGAGAGCGCCGCGGGCGCCGCCGCCGGCGGGAGGACCGGGCTCACGTCCGTCGTCACCGCGCTCCTCTTCGCCGCGTGCCTCTTCATCTCGCCGCTCGCCGGCGTCGTGCCGCCGCAGGCGACCGGCGCCATCCTCGTGCTCGTGGGCTTCTTCATGATGCGCGAGGTGGGGAGCCTCCCCTGGGGCGACGCGACCGAGGCGATCCCCGCGTTCCTCGTGCTCACCGTGATGCCGTTCACCTACAGCATCACGAACGGCATCGGGGCGGGGTTCGTCTCGTTCGTCGTCCTGAAGGCCCTCTCCGGCCGCACGCGCGAGGTCCGCCCGCTCCTATGGGCCGCGGCGGCCGCGTTCCTCCTCTACTTCGTCATCGCCTGACCGGAGGGTCCCCTTGCGCGCCCGGACCGTGGACGTCCACGAGCGGCTCCCGCTGCTCCAGTCCTTGCCGCTCTCGCTCCAGCACCTCTTCGCGATGTTCGGCGCGACGGTGCTCGTGCCGTTCCTCGTCGGCCTCGACACCTCCGTCACGCTCTTCACCTCGGGCGTCGGAACCCTCCTCTACATCGCCGTGACGAAGGCGAAGATCCCCGCCTACCTCGGATCGTCGTTCGCGTTCATCAGCGGGCTCTCGACGCTGCTCGCGGTGGGGCCGGGCAAGCTCGCGCCGCCGGACCGGATCGCAGTCGCGATGGGCGGCTGCGTCGCCGTGGGGGTCGTCTACCTCGTCGTCGCGCTCCTCATCGGCCGCTTCGGCACGGCCTGGATCGACCGGCTCCTCCCGCCGGTCGTGATCGGATCCGTCGTGATGGTGATCGGCCTCGGCCTGGCGCGCGTCGCGGTCGACATGGCGACCGGCGTCGCCTCGACCGGCAAGTACCACGGGAGCTACTTCCTCGTGGCCCTCGCCGCCCTCGCCATCGCGGTGCTCGCCGCCGTCTTCTTCAAGGGCTTCCTCGGCGTCGTCCCGATCCTCATCGGCATCCTGGGCGGCTACGCGGTCGCGGCGCTCGCGGGCCAGGTGGACCTCTCGGCGGTGGCCGCCGCGCGGGGGTTCGCCGTCCCGCCGTTCGTGCTCCCGAAGTTCGACGCGGGCGCGATCCTGCTCCTCGCCCCGGTGTCGCTCGTCGTCATCACCGAGCACATCGGCCACCTCATCGTGACGAACCGCGTGGTGGGGCGCGACTTCGTGAAGGACCCGGGCCTGCACCGCTCGCTCGCCGGCGACGGCGTCGCCACCGCGGTCGCCGGCCTCCTCGGCGGCCCGCCCTCGACGACCTACGGCGAGAACATCGGCGTGCTCGCCATCACGCGCGTGTTCAGCGTGTGGGTCATCGGCGGCGCGGCGGTGCTCGCCGTCGCCATGTCGTTCCTCCCGCCGGTCGGCGCCCTCATCCGGTCCATCCCGGTGCAGGTGATGGGCGGCATCTGCATCCTGCTCTTCGGGATCATCGCGTCCGCCGGGATCCGCATGATCGTGGAGGCCGGCATCGACTTCTCCGAGAAGCGGAACCTCATCATCGCCTCGGTGATCCTCGTCATCGGGATCGGCGGCGCGCGGATCCAGCTCGGCTCGCTCGAGGTGAGCGAGATGTCGCTCGCGACGTACGTGGGCGTGCTCCTGAACCTCGTCCTGCCGCGGAGCACGGAGGCGGGGAAGCCGTCGCGCGCGACGACGGTGCCGGACGCCTGACCCCGACCCGGACGAGTCACGCGCCGCGTCGACGTACTCTCCGTCCGGAATCCGTGTTGCCCGTACGCGCACGCGCCGGGCGAGCGCTCGCATCCCCGAAGGGAGTCGTACCCCTAGTCTGGCCCCTCTTGCGGCTGGGTCTTGACCGGGGGCCGGGTGGGCGAGGAGCCTACCCGCCTCACGGTCGTTCCTGCCCTGCACGTCCAACTCCGGGGGTCCCCTCCATGGAAGGTCTCAGCCGTCGCCTCATCCTCGTTGCGGCAACGTCCGCGCTTGCACTACCCGTGAACGGAGGCGCGGCGCCGAACCGCTTCGTCGCGCCGGACGCCGGCGCGCTCGAGTCCGTCCGGCCCGTGTTCGTCCCGCTCGGCTTGAGGAACGCCGATACCACCGTCGTGCTCCAGCTCGGCGACGATCCGGTGGCGGTGGCGAGCGCGAACGCGCTCGCCCCGTTCACGCGCGCGGAGAAGGACGCGCACAAAGGGCGGCTCCGCGCCCAGCAGCGGCCCGTCGAGGACGAGGTCCGCGCGCGCGGCGGCACGGTGCTCTCGAGCTTCCAGTCGGCCTACAACGGCGTGAAGGTGCAGATCTCCGCCAGCAAGGCGAGCGCGCTGGCGTCCATCCCCGGCGTCGTCGCCGTCCATCCGGTGAGGACGTACAGGCCGGACAACACCCACGGCGTGCCGCTCATCGGCGCGCCGTTCGT
>DASSQM010000584.1:0-3076 GCA_035702465.1 Anaeromyxobacter sp.
GCGCCGCGCTCTACCTGTGCTCGGACCTCGCGAAGAACGTGACCGGGGAGATCCTGCACGTCGACGCGGGGCAGAACATCATGGCGCCGGTGACGATGGAGTAGCCGCGGGCGCGCCGCTCAGATGAACCTCCCCCTCCGCGGCTCCTCCCCCACGAACGGGTTCGCCCTCCGCTCGTCCCCGAGCATCCCGTCCGGCCCGTGTCCCGGGTAGAAGCGCACGTCGTCGCCCAGGGTGAACAGCCGGTCCTTGATCGAGCGGAAGAGCGCGTCGACGTCGCCGCCGGGCAGGTCCGTGCGCCCGACCGAGCCGGCGAAGAGCGTGTCGCCCGTGAAGAGGAGCTTCGCGGCGGGGAACCAGAGGCAGCACGAGCCCTGGCTGTGCCCGGGCGTGTGGATGACCTCGCCCTCGACCTCGCCGACCCGGAACGCCTCGCCGTCCTCGTGGCGGCGGTCGACCTCGGGCGGCTGCACCGGGTCGAAGCCGAACATCTCCGCCTGCCGCGGGAGCGCCTCGAGCCAGGGGAGGTCCCCGGCGTGGAGCTGCAAGGGGGCGCCGGTCGCCGCCTTCGCCTGCGCGCCGCCCGCGATGTGGTCGATGTGGCCGTGCGTGACGAAGATGCGGACGACCCGCCACCGCTCGGGCTCGAGGAGCCCGAGCACCCGCTCCACGTCGCCGCCCGGATCGACGAGGACGGCCTCGCCGGTCCGGCTGCAGGCGGCCACGTAGCTGTTCGCGGCGAAGGGGCCGACGACGGCGTGGCGGACGACGAGCATGGCTCCCGCTCCTGGTGAGCCTGCCGAACGAGCTACGGTGCCGCCCGGGGCGGCGTGTTGCGCTCAGTACGAGAACGACGAGCCGCAGCCGCAGGTGGTGCGCGCGTTCGGGTTCGTGAACTTGAACCCCGCGCCCTGGAGCCCGACGACGTAGTCGATGGTGACGCCCTGGAGGTACATCGAGCTCATCGGATCGATGTAGAGCTTGATGCCGTCCTGCTCGAAGGACAGGTCGCCGTCCTTCTGCTCCTTCTCGAAGTCCATCGAGTACTGGAAGCCCGAGCAGCCTCCGCCCACCACACCGACGCGGATGCCCCAGCCGGCGAGCCCTTCCTTCTCGATCGCGTCCTTCACCATCTCGATCGCCTTGGAGGTGAGGGTGACGGGGGACTCGTTCAGGAAGTCCTGGGCCGGGGTCTGCTTGGGGGGGGTGAGGGTCGTCGCGTCCATGTGTTCGAGGCTCCGGGCGGGGGTTTCCCGTGAATTGACGGTACGCAAGCAGTGTAACAGCGGGGTGCCGGCGCTTCAATCGAACCACCCGCAGGCGCTCGGACGGCCGGCGCGCGAGGTCGTCGACGGCGTCTCACGACCTGCCGGAGAGATGGCGCCCGCCGTCGATGGGGATCACGGCGCCGGTGACGAACGGCGCCCCGGCGAGGTAGCGGACGGCCGCCGCCACGTCCTCCGGCGTCCCCGCCCGACGGAGGGGGATGCGGCCCGAGAGCTTGCGCCGGAGCGCCGCCGGGTACGACTCCGGCCACAGCACGGTTCCGGGGGCGACGGCGTTCACCCGCACCTCCGGGGCGAGCTCCAGCGCGAGGCACTCGGTGAGCCGGATGAGCGCCGCCTTCGAGGCCGCGTAGGCCGAGTAGCCCCGCCACGGCACGAGGCCGCCGCCCGCGTCGGCGACGTTCACGATGGAGCCGCGCGTGCGCTTGAGCAGCGGCAGCAGCGCCTTCGACAGGAGCAGGGGGGCGCGCGCGTTGAGGTCCATCTGCGCGTCGAACGACGCGGCGTCGACCTCCTCGATGGCGAGCGCCTCGAACCCGGCGGCGCCGTTCACGAGCAGGTCGAGGCGGGAGAACCGCGCGCGGAACGCGGCCGCGAGCTCCGCCGGCCCGTCCGGCCTCGCCAGGTCGGCCTGGAGCGCCGCGGGGAACCCGCGCGGCCGGTGGGCGTGGAAGTGCGCCGCGACGGTCCAGCCGTTCCGCGCGAGGTCGCGCGCGATGGCATTGCCGACGCGGACGCCGGCGCCGGTCACCAGCGCCACGCGCCGTGGGGTCAGTCGCCGCGCTTGGGGTCCCAGAGCGGCTCCTCCTTCTTCGCCCGGTGGTTGGCGATGCGCGCCGCGACGAACAGGAAGTCGGAGAGGCGGTTCAGGTACGCGAGCACCGCCGGCTCGACCTCGGCCTCGCCGGCGAGCGAGACCACGCGCCGCTCGGCGCGGCGGCAGATCGTCCGCGCGAGGTGGAGCGCCGCCGCGGTGCGGGTCCCGCCCGGCAGGACGAACCTCGACAGCGCGGGGAGCTCCGCCGTCCACGCGTCGATGGCGCCCTCGAGTCGCACCGCCCAGGAGGCGTCGACCGCAGGGATGGCGGAGCGCGCCTTCGCGCCGTGCGGCGTCGCGAGCTCCGCGCCGACGCAGAACAGCTCCTCCTGGATCTTCGCGAGCTGGAGCTCGATCTCGGGATCCTCCACGACGGCGCGCACGGCCCCGACGGACGCGTTCAGCTCGTCCACCTCTCCGTAGGCCTCGACGCGCGCGTCGCTCTTCTTGACGCGCGGCCCCCCGAAGAGGCCGGTCTCTCCGCGATCGCCCGTCTTCGTGTAGATCTTCACGGCCCGGACACTATCGGAGGGGTGAGGAGCGCACAACGCGAAGCGAGCGAAGGGGCAGCCGGAGGAGGCTGCCCCGGAGCGAGCGGGGGTCTGGGGCACGGCCTCATCGTGGCCCCCAGCAAGAATGACGGAGCCGATCTTCCAGGGAGACGCGCTCGAGCGCGTGGGCCGCGCCGCCGCGGAGCGCGCGTGGAGCGAGGGGATGACCGTCCTCAAGCCGGACGGCAGCGTCGTCCCCATCCCGCTCGTCGCCGAGCCCGAGGTGCGCTCGCGCGAGGCGCTCGCGGCGCTCGCGCGCGAGGCGGAGCTCGTCCTCTCCGGCGCCGTCAAGCTCGCGCGCCACCTGCTCGCGGCGGGCGACGCGCGCGACCGCGCCGCGCTCGAGGAGCCGTTCGCCGGCCTCGAGCGGGAGGCGATGGCGAGGTTGTTCTCGGACGCGCCGCTCCCGGTGCTCGTGGGGC
>DASSQM010000585.1:0-9509 GCA_035702465.1 Anaeromyxobacter sp.
GGCGCAGCCCGCGCCGCGGCGGGGGCGGCTTGCGGCGGCGAGGGCGCGACGTGAGCCGCGGCGACCGACGGGGCAGGGGCGGCGACCGGAGCCGCCGCCGCGGCAGGCGCGCTCGCGGCGTGGGGCGCGTTCCCGAAGAACGCCTCCAGCGCATCCTTGGAGCCGCCGCCGAACGGGTCGAACACCGCCTCCGACTCCTGCCCGTCGTCGGCGTCGAGGTCGAGCGCGATCGCCTCCACCTCGCCTTCGCCCCCGGGGTAGTGGCGGCGCACCGCCTCGGACACCTCGCGGTCTCCGCCCATGCACACCTTCACGCGCCGCCCGGTCCGGAACCGGAGCTCGTCGACGATGGCGAGGTTCGTCGGATCGCTCATCGCCACCGTCAGCGAGGCGCTGTCGGCGGCCATGGGGCACACGTTGTGACGCACGGCGAACTCGCGAGGCACGAGCTTCACGGCCTGCTCGAGCGCGTACGGCTCGAGCGTCGCGAGCTGCGCGATGGGGAACCCGAACTTCGCGGAGAGCGCCCGGACGATGTCGGGCTCGGTCGCGAGCTTCAGGTCGACGAGCGCCTGCCCGAGGCGGACGCCCCACTGGCGCTGGTGCCCGAGCGCGGCCTTGAGCTGCGTCTCGTCGATGATGCCCGCGTCCATCAGCATCTCGCCGAGCCGCTTCTTCGGGGTCACGGGCCGATCCTACCCCCGAGGCCGTGCGTGGGTCGAGTTCGCCCCCGGCCGCGACCGCGGCCGCCCGTCACTCCTTGGAGCCGCCCTGCTGCTCCGCGCGCGTCGCGATGGCGAGCCGGGTGAGCCCCACGCGGCGCGCCAGCTCCATCACCTGGACGACGCGGCCGTGGGGGACGCCCTCGTCCGCCTGGAACATCACGACCGTGTCCGGGTTCTGCTTGTGCGAGGCCTCGAACGCGGCGCGGAGCGCGGGCTCGTCGAGCACCTTCCCGGCGACGACGGTGCGGCCGTCGGCGAGCACCGCCACGGTGAGGTCGCGCGGGACCGCCCCCTCCTCCGACTTGGAGCCGCGCGGGAGGTTCACCTTGAAGCCACCCTCCTCGTTGCCGGCCTCCGCGATCGCGGTGGTCGTCACCATGAAGATGATGAGGAGGACGAGGAAGATGTCGGTGAGCGGGGTGATGTTGATGTCCGAGAAGATCCCGCCGACGGACTCGATCTCGTGGTCCTCGCCGTTCGGCTCTGGAGCGCCGATCGCCATGCGCTAGCCCTCCACGGTGGCGCGCGGGGCCGGCGCCGGGCTCGTGGCCGCGGCGGCGGATCCCGGGAGCGCCTCCCGCAAGATCTCGAGGTACTCCTCCGTGAGGAGCTTGAGCTCGAGCGCGAGCTTCCCGACGTGGACGTTCAGGAAGTTGTAGATGACGACGGCCTCGATGGCGACCGCGATGCCCCCCGCCGTCGTGACGAGCGCCTCGGAGATCCCCGACGCGACCACGGCGAAGCCGCCCTGCCCGGTGAGGGCCATGTGCCGGAACGCGTGCATGATGCCGACGACGGTGCCGAAGAGGCCGACGAACGGCGCGGTGGCGCCGACGGTGCCGAGGATCCAGAGGTTCCGGCGCAACCTCAGGTTGGTCTGGAGCCGCTGCCGCTCCACCGCCGCGACGATCCGGTCCGGCGCCGGCGCCGTGCGCTGGCCCGGACGTGGCGACGCGGCGACGAGGCCCGCGAGGAACACGTCCGCCGCGGGGGACTTCGAGCGCTCGCACTGCGCGCGGCCGTCCTCGACGTCGCCGCGGTACAGCGCGCGCGTGACCGCGTCGGCGAGGCCGCGCGCCTTGGGCGCGAAGCCCCAGAGCGCGATGGCCCGCTCCACGGCGACCGCGAGCGCGATCACGGAGCAGGCGACGATGATCCACATCGACGCGCTGCCCTGCTTCAGGATTCCGACGAGAGTGGTGTCCAAGATGTCTCCGGTGGAAGCGGAGTCTAACGCCGGAGGCTCCGGCGCGCGCGGGCGGACGCCCGCGCGCCCGGCCGTCCACGGCCCGGGCGGTCACGGCCCGGGCGGGCGCGCCTCCGGGAAGAGCCCCGCCGGCGGGGGCGCCTCGGGCAGGTCGACGACGCGCGCGCCGCGCGGCACCGGCGGCGTGAACATCCCGTCGTCGAGCGCGACGTCCGTCTCGACGTCGCTCCAGCCGAGCCGCACCTCGCCGCGGGGCTCGCGCGACGACACCTTCACCTCGGCCGGGAAGCGCCTCCCGGGGAACGCGTCGAACCCGTCGAGCGCCACGTCGTACGCGCCGCCGCCGCTCGCGGCCGACACCGAGGACGACAGCACGGCCGCGCCCGCCCCGACGCGGAGGACCTGCGTGCGCCGCCCCGCGGCGATCTCCAGCTCGACGTAGCCGCGCCCCGGCGAGGCCCGCACCGGCTCGCCGTCCAGGATCGGCGCCGACCCGCACAGGATCACCGCGAGGTCCTCGGGGGAGAGCGGGACGGGCACGAGCCGCGAGAGGTTCTCCGCCGTCGCGGCGCCGCGGTACACCGCGCGCTCGCGGGCGTCGTACAGGGACAGCTCCCCCTCCGCCGTGGCGAGCGACGCCGCGGGGTTCCCGAAGAAGTCGAACGTCTGCACGAGGACCCGACCCGGCTTCTTCGCGGCCGCGAACGCCTCGACGGAGCCCTTCGCGCCGGGGCCGTCGACGCGGACCCGGACCTGGCCGCGGACGGTCTTCACGCGCGCCTGGGCGGCGCGGACCTGGGCGAGGAGCTGCGCCGGATCGAGCGACAGGTCGGGGGGCGGAGCGCGCGGGGGGCAACCCGCGAGCCCGAGCGCGGCGGCGACGACCGCGAGCCTGGGGGACCACCGCCTCAGAACAGCCGCGCCTTCCGCTGGAGGAGCTCCTTCGCGCGACGCTTCGCGATGGCGTTCTCCGGCGCGCGCGCCGGATCGCGGCCGAGGTCGAACGCGAGCACGCCGTCGAGGAGCTCCTCGAACCTGACCTCGTCCTGCACGAGCACCGCCCAGGTCTCCGCCTCGGCCACGCGGGCGAGCTGATCGTCGGGCGCGAGCGCGCGGGCGCGATCGAAGTGCGCCCGCGCGGCGGCCGCGCCGCCCCCTGCGGCGACGGGGAGCGCCGCGCGCCACGCGCCGAGCGCGCGATGCGGCCCCGCCGCGTCCACCCGCTCGTCGAGCTCCGCCGCCCGCGCCATCATCGCGAGCGCCGAGTCCTTCACCGCGAGGACGGCGGCGTAGCCGGTCGCCTGCGCCGCCCGCATCGCGCCCTGCGCGAGCCAGTAGAGCGCCTCGGCTCCGGAGGCGTCGACGCGGGCTGCCGCCGCCGCCGGGTCGTCGCCGCGGTCGATCGCCTCCGCCCACGCCGGCGCGATCCTGCGCAGCGCGTGCTCCGCGGCGCGGGCCGAGGCGTCCCACGCCTCCTTCGCCGCCGCGGGTGCCTGCGCACCGAGGGCGCGGAACGCCTCCGCGCGCGCGAGGCGGAGCTCGGCCGCCGGATCCCCGGGCTTCTTCTCCGCGGCGAGCCGGTATGCGCGGAGCGCCGCCTCGAGCCGCGCCGGCTCGTTGCGCAGCGCGAATGCGCGGTCGCCCTGCGCGAGCGCGTCGTCGAAGCGCTCCGGCCCGGCGTCGCGCGCCGCCGGCACCGGCACCGGATCCGCGGGCCCACGGCAGGCGACGGCCGCCGCGAGCGCACCGAGCGCGAGGGCGAGAAGGGCGGAGCGCGGGGGGCGCACGGAGACGGGGCGGGGCAGCGGAGGGTCGTTCGGAGTCGATACAGCGTAGCCGGTACGGAGCGGCCAGGCACATTCCGCTTCGCGAAAAGTGCCTCGGCCGGGCATCGAGATTCCGGCTACCGCCGCTTCTTCCCGTGCGGCCGCTTCACCGGGCGGCGGGCGCGCGTCGCACGCTCCTTGCGCGCGGAACGCTTCGCCGGGCGCGGCCGCGCCTTCGACTTCGTGACCCGCTGCTTCGGGGCCGGGCGGGGGCGGGCCGCGGTGGCGGCCTTGGCGGCCGGCGCCGCCGGCTTGGGCGGCCCGGCCGCACGGGCCGCCGAGGCGGCGGGGCGCGCCGCCGGAACGGGCGCGGGCCCGGGCTGCCGCCCGGGGGGCGGCGCGATGGGGCGCGGCGGGGCGAGCGGCCTGCCCACCGCCGCGGCCGGGCGCGGCGGCTGCGCGCGCGAGCGCTTCGCGAGCCGCGCCTCCTCCTCCTCGTGGGTCACGACGAGGGGCGGCTGGCCCTGGCGCTGCCGCGTGTCGTCCTCCGCGTTGTAGTACAGCTGGAACATCCCCGAGCCGCGCACGACGAGCTCGCCGCGCTGGTTCTCGGCCCACAGCTCGATCTCGACGGTGTAGCGCCCGGGCTCCTCGAACCGGCGATCGACGACGCGGCCGCGCGCGGTGAGCACGTCCCCCGGCCAGACGATCTTCACGAAGCGCGCCTGGAACTTCTTGAGCCGCGCGCCGCGCACCCAGTCGACGGCGAGCTCCCCGAGGAACCCCATGGCGATCATCCCGGGCGCGAGCGCGCTCGGGAAGCCGGAGTTCTTCGAGTGGGGCTCGTCGATGTAGAGCGGATTCCAGTCCTGCGCCGCCGCCACGTACCGCGCGATCTGCAGCCGGTCCACGGGCGGCTTCACGAGCGGGGGGAGCTCGTCCCCCACCTTCACCGCCTCGAAGTAGAGCTGCCGTGCCGTCAGCATGCGGGGATCCCTCATGCGCGCCGCAGGATGAGCATCGCGCGCGTCCGGAAGACCAGCTCCCCCTTCTCGTCCCGACCCTCGTCCTCGACCACGATGACGTCCATCGGTCCGCTCGCGCCGGCGCGCTCCTGCACGTCGGCCACCTTGCTCCGGACCGTGATGCGGTCCCCGGCCACGATCGGCCGCGAGAACTCGAACTGCTGCTCGCCGTGGAGGATCGACCGGGTGCCGAGGTCGAGCGAGTGCCGGAACCGCTCGTTCGAGGTGAGCGACACCGCGAACGTCGGCGGCGCGACGAGCGACGGATACCCCGCGGCGCGGGCGGCGACCTCGTCCACGTAGACGGGGTTCGGGTCCCCGAGGGCCTCGGCGAAGCGGCGGATCGCGCCCTTCTCCACCTCGTGGAGGACGGGTTCGCTCTCGCGGCCGATGAGGCTTCTGTCGAGCATGGGTCTCTCTCTCAGCGTCCCACGGGGAGGTCGAGCACGGAGACGATGCCGCGCAGCTCCACGATGGCGGGCGCTGCGTTCACGACGGCGTTCGCCGTGGCCTCGTCACCGGGGACGCCGCCCGGCACGAGGACGCGGATGGGCGGGTCCGCGTCGAGCGAGATCTCGTCGCGCGGGTCGTCCGCGCCGACGGCGATGGTGAGCTCGAGCCGCACGATCTCGCGCCCGCCCTCCGCGAAGACCCGGGCGACGTGGTGCAGCCCCGCCACGCCGCCGCGCGAGACCGGCACGGGCCCGGCTGCGTCCTCCTCGGCGAGGAGCGGCGCGATGTCCTCGTCGATCTCGTACTCCTCCACCCCGACGCAGCCCTCCGCCACCATGGCCGCCGACTCGGCGAGGCCGACGTGGCCGAGCTCGCCTCGCTCCGCCTTCTCGGTGAACGCCTGCTCCGTGAGGCCGACGCCCACCTTCCGCTGGAGCGCGACGCGCCGCCGCGACACGTCGACCACGCGGACGCCGAGGACGTGGCGCACGGGCCCGGTGACCTGCGCGAGCACCGCCGGGAGCCGGTCCAGGACGAACCCGGGGTTCACTCCGGTGCCGAGCACCGCGGCGTTCCGGTCCTGGCACAGCTGGTCGAGCGCGTCCGCCTCCTCGCGGTGGTTGAGCCAGGGCCAGGCCAGCTCCTCGCACGTGGACACCACGTGGACTCCCGCGCGCACCGCGGCCTCGAGGTCCGGGAGGACGTCCTCGAAGCGGCTCTGGGTCGCCTGGAGGATCACCCCCCCGCGGACGGCGCGGAGCGCGTCGCCCAGGTCCTCTGCGACCGTGAGGTCGGGCGCCGGCACTCCGAGCAAGGCCGAGAGCTTGCGGCCCGCGCGGTCCGGGTGCGGGTCCACGGCGGCGGCGATCCTGAGGTCCGGTCGCGCGAGCGCGGCCCTGGCGATCGATTGACCGATCTCGCCCAGCCCCATGAGCACCACGGGGATGCCGCTCTGGCCTGGCTGCCCTCCCGGGACGGCGCGCACCAAGTGCAAGACCCCCGATCCGCCGGATCTTCAAAGATTCCCGGGCATTTATAGTGCACGGCGCATTGGACGAACAAGAGAAGAAAGGCGCTCCCTATGCGCCCGGGCGGCAAACCGGGCCTCAATCCGGGCGGGCGGTCCCCGGCGGGGCAAGGGGTGGCTGCGGGGAATTCGAGCTTGAAACCGGACGCTTACCCCTCGTTCAGGAGCGCAGCAGCGCCTCGAGGAACAGCCGCGCGCCGGGGTGATCCCAGTCCCGCGGTCCGACCACGTAGGCGACCAGCCGCCCGGCCTTGTCCACGATGTAGGTCTCGGGGAACTTGAGGTCGGGGCAGGACCCTCGCGCGGTGCAGTAGTACGCCCGCGTGACCGCCTGGTCGGGGTCGTGCGCGATGGTCAGCTCCTTCGGGAGGCCCGAGAACGGCGGCGCCCCGAAGTACGCGCGCACCGCGGCGAGGTCCTCGTCGACCGAGACCGCGACCATCCTGAACTTCCCCGGGTAGCGCGCCTCGAGATCGCGCGCGAGGCGGAGCATCGAGGGCATCTCCTCGCGGCACGGCGGGCACCAGGTCGCCCAGAAGTTCACGAACACGACCTGGCCCCGCACGGACGCGAGCGAGAAGCGCGAGCCGTCCACCGCTGCGAGCTCGATGGCGGGCGCCGGCGCGGACGGATCACGCGCGCGATCCACGCCGAACTCCTCGAGCGCCGAGCGTGCGGGCTGCCGCACGACGGTGGGCCTCGTCGAGAGCGTCCGCCACGTCTGCAGGAGGAAGAGCGCGAGGAGGACGGCGGCGACGGCGATGCCCGCAGCGCGCGCCCTGGAGCCGGAGCGCTTCGGGGCCGGCGCGGGCTCGGGGCCGGGCCGGGGTTCGGGATCGCCCATGGGCCGCTTCTTACACGAGGCGCGCTTCCGCCGCCAGCAGCGGCCGGCGACCCGCCGCTGACCGCGACTTGCCGCGGGCGGCCCGCTGGACGACACTCGCCGGGCTTGCGCGGCCTCATGGGCAGCTTCGCGGTGCTTCCGCTCGCGGACGTGGTGGACATGCTCGCCCGCCGCGGGATGACCGGCTCGCTGACCTGCGAGCGCGGCACCGTCCGCAAGACCGTCCACATCCGCGCCGGCAGCGCGGTGGGCGCCGCCTCGAACGATCCGCGCGAGTACCTCGGGCAGCTGCTCATCAACTTCGGCCACCTCGACGAGGAATCCCTCACGAAGGCGTTCCGGACGCAGGAAGAGACGAAGGTTCGCCTCGGCAAGGTCCTCACCATGGTGGGGCTCGTGCCGCCGGAGACCGTGACCGAGGTCCTCGCCATCAAGATCCGCGAGACCCTGCTCGACGTGTTCCTGTGGGACTCGGGGCTCTTCGCCTACGACGACACGCCGCCGGAGGTGGTGGACGAGCTCGACGCGTCCATCCCGCTCGCCGACCTCGGGAAGGAGGCGGAGTTTCGCGCCACGGCGTGGAGCGCGTTCCGCGGGGAGTTCCCGACGGGCGCCGCCACGCTCGAGGTCGTCGAGGCGAAGGTGCCGCCCGGGATGCGCCCGGAGACGATCGACGGGCGCCTCGTCGCCCTCGCGCGCGACGGGAGCACCATCGACGAGATCGGGCTCGCGCTGCACGCGACGGACTTCCACCTGTACCAGCGGCTCTACGCGCTCGCACGGCAAGGCATCCTGCGCGCCGCTGCGTCGCCGCTCGCGGCCGCGCAGAGCGCCGAGGCGATCGTGGCGGCCGACCTCGTCGATCGCGCGCGCGGCCTCCTCGCGGACGGGAAGGCCGCCGACGCCGAGCGCGTCGCCGCGAAGGCCGTGGAGATCGCGCCGACGTCGGACCAGGCGCGCTCGATCCTGGGCGAGGCCGAGCGCACGCTCTTCGCGCGGCTCCGCGCCGAGCTCCTCGAGTCCCCGCGCCGGCCGCGGCTGCGCGTGCCCCCCGCGGAGGTGGCGCGCCTCAAGCTCTCGTCCGCGGACAAGTACCTCCTCTCCCGCTGCGACGGGAAGCGCGACGTGAGGACGCTCGCGCAGATCGCGCCGCTGAAGGAGCTGGAGGTCCTCAAGGCCATCCGGCGGTTCGCGGATCAGGAGCTCGTGGAGCTCTGAGGCGGCGCCGGCTCGGCGTGGTTGCGAGCGACGCGCCGGCGGCGCGGCGGTCGCAACCGTCAGTGCGCCGAAGCGGTCTTCACCGCACCCGGAGGCAGACTTGCGACGCGCGTCGCGAAGAACGCCTCGAGCGCCTCCTTCGCGACCATCGGCGCCCGCGCGTGCCAGAGCCGCCCGTTCACGACGACGCTCGCGACCACGACCTCGGGCTTCTCGGCGGGGGCGAACCCGACGAACCAGGTGTAGTCGCGGAACGGGCTCGGGTCGGCGAGCGAGCCCGTCTTGCCGGCGACCGCGACGCCGCGCAGCCCCGAGGCCGTCCGGCGGAACACCCGGCGGGCGGTGCCGGCGGTCACGGTGCTCCGCATCATCGTGCCGAGCTCGGACGCGACGTTCTCGTCCACCACGCGCCACGGGGCGGGCGGCGTGACGAGCGGCGCGCCCTCCACGTCGTCGACGAGCACCGGCGGCACGAGCAGGCCGCCGTTCGCGACGACGGACGCGAGGAGCGCCGCGTGGAGCGGCGAGAGGCGCACGTCGCCGAAGCCGGCGGCGGCGTTCGCGAGGCCGAAGGGATCGTCCGGGATGTTCGCCGGCGAGGGCTCGACCGCGCGCGGGAAGGCGATCGGGACGTTGAAGAGGAACCGCTCGGCGGTGGCGCGCAGCGCCTGGGCGTCGAGGTCGCGGTCCGCGAGCTTCGCGAACACCACGTTCGTCGAGTGTCCGAACGCCTGCGCGAGCGAGACGCAGCGCCGGTCGCGGCGCGGATCGTCGGCGAGCAGCCGCGGCTGCAGCCTGCGCTTGCCGCCGTGGTAGCAGACGGGGTCGGTCGGGCCGACGCCGCGCTCGAGGAGCGCCGCGGCGGTGACGATCTTGAAGACGCTCGCCGCCGGCGCGATCGGCGCGAGCGCGAGCCCCTTGCGCGCGGGCTCCGCGTCGGAGTGCTCCGCGAGCGCGAGGACGCGGCCGCTGCCGGCCTCGAGCATCACCGTGGCGCCCCACGGCACGCGGTAGTTCTGGAGCGACCGCTCGAGGCGCTCCTGGAGGCGCGGGTCGATGGTGAGGACCGCGCGACCCTCGCCGAGCGGCGCGACGAGGCGGCCGCGCCTCGGATCGAGCTTCGCGTCGCCGAGGACCGGCGGCTCGGGCCGGAGCGCCGCCGGGACCACCGCCGCCTCGGTCGAGGCGGGAGGCGCCTCGGTCGGCACGACCTTCGCGAGGTCCTCGGCGCGCGGCGCATCCCC
>DASSQM010000586.1:0-4376 GCA_035702465.1 Anaeromyxobacter sp.
CCTCGCTCGCCTGCCCCTCGAGCGATGCGATCACGATCCGGTCGGCGTGTACGTCGAGCCCGACGTGAGTGATAACCTTCTCCATGGCCGGCTCCTCCGCTTGCGGCTCTGGCCGCGGTTGGTCTGGCGATCGCCGAGGCTAACCCGCGCACTCGCGCAGTGAGCCGGCCGTTTCATCTTGTCTTGCCGATCTCACGGTCGCGCCGGCGCATCGGGGCGCGGGGGCTCGGCGCCTCTGCTCGCTCGGTCGTTCCTTTGGGCGGCTCCTTCAGCCAACGAAAGGAGCCGCCCAAATGAACGACAACATCTCCTCCTCCGCAGTTCGCCGCGTCGCCAAGCTCTTCTCCCGTGCTGCCGCATCACAAGCTCATCGCGTACGGGGTGGCGCGGGAGCTTCTGCTCGCTGTCGTCGCGTGCCGCATTCGCGACGCCAAGCTGCGCGACGAGGCGCTTCGCTCGGCCAAGTCCGCGTGCCTCAACTGCGCGGAGGGCGCCGGTCGCGTCACGCGGGCCGACAAGGCCCGCTCGTTCGCCATCGCCCGCGCGGAAGCCGTCGAGTCCGCCGCCGCGGTCGAGATCGCCGCGCTCTGCGGCGACGCGGCCGCGGAGCCCGCGCGCGAGGTCGCGCGGGTCGCGGACCGCCTCGTGGCGCTGCTCACCGGCCTCGTGCGCTAGCGCGCATCAGCCCGCGGATCATCGCGCGGAGGCGCGCCGCCTCCGCGACGATCTCCGCTGCGCTCGCGGCAGCGAGGCGGTCGATGACCGCGGCGAGATCGACCGCTCCCACGACCTCGTGGAGCGAGCCATCCGCCTGCGCGAAGTACTTGCGGCGGACTGCAGGGCGGTCATCGGGAAGCCCCTCGCAGAGGTTCAGGAACGCCGACTTGGCAGCGCGGGTCGCCTGATCGCGCAGCTCCGCATCGCCGATGGACGCGCGATGCACGAGCGACGCGAGCGCGCGCGCCGAGCGGTACGCATCGAGCTGCTGGAACGGGAACGTGTTTTCGTTTCGCATTTGCGGCCTCCTCATCCTCGTGGGGAGGCCGCAAATGCGAAACGGAACCCCCGCCCAGCTTTCGGGTGGACGAGGCCTTGCAGCCGCCGTGACCGGCGAAGCCGGGCGCGGCGGCTGCGTCAAGCAGGTTCGCGGTCGCGGTCAGGTTCGCGGTCGCGGTCAGGTTCGCGGTCGCGGTCGGGTGCGCGGTCGGGGTCGGAGTCGTGTTCGCGGTCGCGGTCGAGCTCGGACTCGATGCCGCCCTCGCCCTCAGAGCTGCTTCACCATCACGATCGCGTCCTCGTTCTCCTCCGCGTAGTAGTTCGGCCTCACCCCCACCTGCCTGTACCCGATGGCGCGATACAGCGCGATGGCCGCCTCGTTCGACCGGCGGACCTCGAGCGTGGAGATGCGCGCCCCGCGCGTGCGCCCCGCGTTCTCGGCGGCGGCCATGAGCGCGCGCCCGAACCCGCGGCGGCGCGCCTCGAGCGCGGTCGCCACGTTGAGGACGTGGATCTCGTCGTGGACGAGCCAGAAGACGATGTACCCGACGACCCGCTCCGCGCCGCCCGGCCCCGGCTCGCAGGCGAGGAGGATCTGGGACCAGGTGTGGCCGAGCTCGCGCTCGATGAGCTCGCGCGACCACGGGTGCCGGAAGCCGTCCTTCTCGATCTCCATCACGCGCGGCACGTCCGCCGCGACGGCGCGGCGGAAGACGAGCAGGGGCAGCGTGTCGATGGGCCTGCGCACGTCAGCCGCCGTTCCCCGCCGGCGCCGCGCGCGCGGCCTGGTAGGACTCCCGCACGCGGATCTCCGCCCGGCCGCGCAGCTCGCCGAGCAGGTCCTTCACCTGGGCGCGCGCCCGCTCCTCCGCGAGCCGCGCCCGGGCGGCCTCGCGCGCCGGCCCTGCGGCCGCGTTCGAGCCGTGCTCGCGCAGCCAGACGTCGACCTCGTCGTCGGCGACCCGGGCAGACCGCCCGACGCGGCTCTCCACGTACCGCTGGACGCGCACCATCCGGGCGAGCGCGACGAGCAGCTCGTCCTCCGAGAGCTCGTTGGCGGCGAGGAAGCGGTCGTACTGCGCCGTCGTAGGGAAGCGCGCGCGGAACTTCCGCAGCTCCTCGAGGACCTCCTCGCGCGGGACCTCGTCGATGCGCAGGCGCGCGGCCTCGTCCGCCACGAGCATCTGGTCGAGCAGCCACTCGAGCGCCGCGCGCAGCGCTTCCCGGTCGAGCGGACCGGCCGCAGCGCCGATGGCGCCGCGCGACACGAGCGCGATCCGCGCCTCCTCGGTCAGCTTCGTGAGGGTCACGATGCGCGGCGGGGCGCTGGGCGGGTTCCGCACGACGGCGACGATCTCCTCGACGACCCGCTCCCCCGCGGGTGCGGCGGCGAGCGCGGCGGCGGCGAGGAAGGCGGCAGCGGCGTGCATCCCCTCATTCTAGCGCGCGAACCCGTCGCGTCGTTGACGACCCGCGTGGAACGGTTACGTTCACCGGCGTGCCGCAACGCGACCTCTACGAGATCCTGGGCGTCTCGCGCACCGCCTCGCTCGAAGAGATCAAGAAGGCGTACCGCAAGCTCGCGAAGCAGTACCACCCGGACGTGAACCCGGGGAACAAGGCCGCCGAGGAGAAGTTCAAGGAGGTGACGGCGGCGTTCGAGGTGCTGTCCGACGAGAAGCGCCGCAAGCTCTACGACGAGTTCGGCCCCGACGCCCTCCGCACCGGCTTCGACGAGAAGAAGGCGGAGGAGTACCGGCGCTGGAAGCGCCAGGGCGCGCCGCAGGGCGGGATGCCCTTCGACTTCGGCGACTTCGAGACGGTGAACGTCGGCGACTTCGGCGCGTTCGACTTCGGGTCGATCTTCGGCGACCTCTTCGGCGGGGGCGGGAACGTGCGCACGCGCGTGCGGCGCGGCCCCGTCCGGCAGGCGGGCGCCGACGCGCAGGCGCGCCTCGAGATCACGCTGCGCGAGGCGGTGGTCGGCTCGGAGCGGGACGTGCGCATCGACGGCCGGACGCTGCGGGTGAAGATCCCGCCCGGCGTGACCGACGGCTCGCAGATCCGCCTGGCCGGGCAGGGCGGCCCGGGGAGCCACGGCGGGCCGGCCGGCGATCTCTTCCTGGAGGTGAGGATCCGCGAGCACCCCCACGTCCGCGTGGACGGCAAGGACCTCCACGTCGACCTGCCGGTCACCATCCCCGAGGCGGTGAACGGCGCCGAGGTGCGGCTCCCCACGTTCGAGGGGCCCGTCTCGCTGCGCGTCCCCAAGGGCGCGCAGAACGGAACGCGCCTGCGGCTGCGCGGGAAGGGGCTGCCGGACCTGAAGGGCGGGCCGCGCGGCGACCTCTACGCGACCGTCCAGCTCGTGCTGCCACCGGAGAGCGACGCCCTCCGCAAGGCTGCGCGCGCGCTCGAGGACCTCTACACGGGCGATCCCAGGGCCGGGATCTCGTTGTAGAAGGGGCCCCCATGGGACTGTTCGGCATCTTCGGGTCGAAGGAGGAGCGCGAGAAGAGCGCGCTCAGGAAGCTCGCGAAGAAGGTGACCGAGAAGTACGGCCCGCCCGAGAACCGCCAGAAGGCGCTCGACCAGCTCGGGAACATGGGCTCGCCCGACGCCCTCTCGACGCTCTGCCTGCGCTTCACGGTGAACGCCGAGCCCGGGATCACGGACCAGGAGGAGAAGGAGACCACCCGCCGCATGCTCGTGGACGCGCGCGAGCGCGCCGTCGCGCCCGTGTCCGCGTTCGTGCGCGAGCAGGAGGACGGGGTCGCCTGGGGCCTGCGCGTCCTCGCGGAGATCGCGACGGACGAGAAGGTGCTCGAGGTCGTCGTCGCCGAGCTCGTGCACCTCGGCAAGACGTACACGCGCGACCCGGAGAAGAAGCTCGTCCTCCTCACGTGGCTCCTCGAGCACCACGCCGGCGCGAAGAGCGCCGACGTCGAGGCCGCGCTCCTGCCGCTCCTCGAGGACTTCTCCGACGACGTGCGCATCACGGCGACGCGCGCGCTCGTCGCCGTCTCGCACGGCGAGAAGGCGCGGGACGCGCTCATCCAGCTCCTGCTCCGGGACGCGGACAACGCGCGCGTCCGGGGAGAGGTGCTGGAGGCGCTCGCGGCGCTGGGGGCGGACGTGAAGGGGTTCCGGCCGAGCGTGGAGGCGCTGCTCGTCGAGCCGTTCCATCTGGATCGGGAGGGAAGGGTGAAGAAGAGGGGGTGAGGGGGACAGCGACCCCGACCCCGACCGCGACCGCGACCGCGACCCCGACCGCGACCCCGTGCCCCTGCCCGGCCGTTCGGTCCGGGCACGGGCACGTTGCGCTTCACCAAGCTGGCCGATTGGGATAGACACACCGCCCCGATGCTCTGGCCTGCCCT
>DASSQM010000587.1:0-5087 GCA_035702465.1 Anaeromyxobacter sp.
TCGACGAGCACGCGCGCGCGGTCGATGACGTGGTCGTAGCGGACGCCGGAGGGACAGGCGGTGAGGCACGCCATGCAGCCGAGGCAGCGGTCGAAGTGGGCGGCCACCGAGGGCGACATGGCGATCCGTCCGTCCTCGAGCGCGCGGAACAGATCGATGCGGCCGCGCGGCGAGTCCATCTCCTCCTGCCAGTTGTGCCAGGTCGGGCAGGTGGGCAGGCAGAACCCGCAGTGAACGCAGTCGTCCGCCGGCGAGCGGCCCGGGACGCCCCGCGCGCCGACGCCCTGCGGGCTCGAGATCTCGGGGGCCGCCATCAGATCCCTCCCACGAACCTGCCGGGCGCGAGGCGCGCCTCGGGGTCGAGCTCCTTCTTCAGGCGCCGCATGACCTCGAGGCTCTGCGGCGGCGGGCCCCAGGGGCTCGTCCGCGCGCGCAGCTCGGCGGGTGCCGCGGAGAGCACGAGCGCGCCGCCGGCGAGCGGGGCCAGCGCGCTGCGCGCCGACTCGATCGCGGCCGCGGCGCGGTCGGCGCCGTCGAGCGAGCCGGAGACGAAGGCGATGCCGGGCCCGGGGTGAAGGACGATCGCGCCGCCGCGCAGCGCGCCGGCGACCGGCGCGAGCGCGTCCGCCGCGCGCGCGAGGCTCGCCGGCGCGAACGTCGCCTTCGCCCGGACGTCGCCCGCGCAGCGGACGGCGTCGTGGCGCGACCACAGCGCCGCCTCGTCGCCCCCCTCGACCTTGGCGCCCGCGCCGGCGCGCGCGAGCGTCCGCTCCACCTGCGCCTTCACGCCGGGCGCGAACCCTTCGAAGCGGACGGCGAGCGCGAACTTCCCGCCGGACGGCAGCGCGGCGACCGCCGTGGGCTCGACGCCGAGGTCGCGCAGCACGGGCAGGGTCTCCGCCACGTCGCGCGCGTCGAGGCCCTCGAACACCGCCGTCCCCGACGCCTCCGGCAGCGGGTGCAGCCGGAACACGACCTCCGCGACGAGCCCGAGCGTGCCGAGGGATCCGCAGAAGAGCCGCGGCAGGTCGAAGCCCGCCACGTTCTTCACGACCTTGCCGCCGCCGTGCGCGACCGCTCCGTCGGCCCGCACGATGGTGATCCCGATGACGAGGTCGCGCACCGGCCCGTAGCGCGTGCGCCGGGGCCCGAACGCGTTCGCCGCGACGATCCCGCCGACGGTGGCGCGGTCCGGGAACGGCGGGTCCAGGGCGAGCCGCTGGTGGTGCCCCGCGAGGTGCCGCTGGAGGTCCGCGAGCCGCATGCCCCCCTGCACCGCCACGATCTGGTCCGACGGCGCGTGCTCGCGGATCCTCGCGAGGCCCGTCGTCCGCAGGACCGCGTCGAGGCGCGCGGGCGCCGCGCCGAGCTCCATGTCGGTCCCGCCGCCCACGAAGACGACCGCGAGCCGATCGCGCGCGAAGGCGCGCATCGCGTCCGCGGCCTCCTCGACCGACGCCGGCTCGACCGCGAGCCTCGGCGCGACGCCCAGAACGGCGTCGCGGGGCTCCACGGCGCGCGCGGCGGCCGGCACGGCGCTCACCACCGCTCCGCGAGGCCGGCGGCCTCGGCCGGGTGCGGGGCGTAGGGACCCGGCTTCTCGCCGCACAGGCGCGGCGTCGGGAACACCTTGCCCGGGTTGAGGAGGTTCGCGCCGTCGAAGGCGCAGCGGACCCGCTGCATCGTCTCGAGGTCGTCGGGCTGGAACTGCTCGGCCATGTACGCCGCCTTCTCGGCGCCGACGCCGTGCTCTCCCGTGATCGAGCCGCCGGACCGGATGCACAGCCGCAGGATCTCGCCGCCGAGCTCCGCCGCCCGCTCCTCCTGGCCGGGCTTGCGCGCGTCGTACAGGACGAGCGGATGGAGGTTGCCGTCGCCTGCGTGGAAGACGTTCGCGACGCGCAGGCCCCGCTCGGCGGCCATGCGCTCGATCTCGCGCAGCACCCGCGCGATCTCCGAGCGCGGGATGACGCCGTCCTCGACCATGTAGTTCGGGCTGATGCGCCCGACCGCGGCGAAGGCGCACTTGCGCCCCTTCCACATGAGCTGCCGCTCGGCCTCGTCCCGCGGCACGCGGATCTCGAGCGCCCCCGCGGCGCGGGCGACCTCGATGGCGCGCGCGGACACGTGCTCCACCTCCTCCCGTGGGCCGTCCGCGTCCATGAGGAGGGCCGCCCCGACGTCCGGCCAGTCGAGGCCGGTCGCCGCCTTCGCGGCCTCGATGGCGAGCCGGTCCATCATCTCGATCGCGGCGGGGAGGATGCCGGCCGCGATGATGCCGGAGACGGCGCTCCCCGCCTCGTCCGTCGAGGGGAACGTGGCGAAGAACGTGCGCGTCGTCTCCGGCTTGCGCAGGAGCCGCAGCGTCGCCTCCGTCACGATGCCGACCATCCCCTCCGAGCCCACCAGCGCCGCGAGGAGGTCGTAGCCGGGCGCGTCCGCGGCGGGCCCGCCCAGGTGCACGACGCTCGCGTCGGAGAGCACGACCGTCGCCGCGAGCACGTGGTGCGTCGTGAACCCGTACTTGAGGCAGTGCGCGCCGCCCGAGTTCTCGGCGACGTTTCCGCCGATGGAGCAGATGCTCTGCGAGGACGGATCCGGCGCGTAGTAGTAGCCGGCGCCGGACACCGTCTTCGTGACGTCGAGGTTGAAGACGCCGGGCTCGACCCGGGCCCACCCGTTCGCGAGGTCGACCTCGAGCACCCGCCGCATGCGGCTCAGCGACAGGACGATGCAGCCCTCGACCGGCCGTGCGCCGCCCGAGAGGCCGGTGCCGGAGCCCCGCGGCACGATCGGGCAGCCCGCCTCGCGCGCGATGCGGACCACCTCCACGACCTCCTCGGTGGAGCCGGGGAGGACGACGAGGTCGGGGGTCCTGCGACCGTGCGTGAGCCCGTCCGCGGCGTACACGTGGAGATCGCCGGGCTCGGTGAGGACGTTGCCCGCCCCCACCACCGCCGCCATGCGCGCCGCGACGTTCTTGTCCTGGACGAGGCTCATTTGTACACGAGGTGTGGGAGCCAGAGCCCGATCTCCGGGAACACGTACAGGATGACGAGCGCCAGCACCTGGATCGCCATGAACGGCATCATGCCCGCGAAGATCTGATTGAGCGACACGTGCTTTGGCGCAACCCCTTTCAGGTAGAAGGCCGCCATCGCCACGGGCGGCGACAGGAACGCCGTCTGCAGGTTGAGCGCGACGAGCAGGCCGAAGAAGAGCGGCAGGTCCTTCCCCTCGATGCCCATCGACGACTGGAGGTTCGGGTCGTTCTGGAAGATGCCGACGAGCGGGAGGAAGATCGGCATGAAGATGACGATGATCTCGGTCCACTCGAGCGGCCAGCCGAGGAGGAAGATCACGACCTGCGTGAGCAGCAGGAACTGCACCGGGGTCATGTGCAGCGACAGGACCCAGTGCTCGATGATCTCCTGCCCGCCGAGGAGCGCGAACGCCGCCGAGAAGATCGACGACCCCACGAACAGCCAGCACACCATCGCGCTCGTCTTCGCCGTGAGGAACGCGGACTCCTTCACGAGGGCGAGGTTGAGCTTGCCGTAGGCCGCCGCGAGCACGACCCCGCCGGCGGCGCCCATGGCTGCCGCCTCGGTGGGCGTGGCCCAGCCGAAGATGATGCTGCCGAGCACCGCGAGGATGAGGGCGGAGAGCGGGAAGAACGAGCTGAGGAGGAGCTTCAGGATCTCGAGCCGCTCGAAGGTGAGCGCGGCGTACACCACCACGAGCAGGACGGCGGCCACGGCGAGCACGCCCCAGAACCAGAGCGGGGCCGGCTTGCGGTCCGACGCCGCGGGTGGTTCCCCCCTCGCCGGCGCGGCCTCGGCGGGCTTCTCCTCGGCGGCGGGCTTCTCCAGGCCCTTCGCGTCCGCCGCCGCGGGCGCCTTCGCCACGGCGGGCACCGCCTGCTGCTCCGCGGAGTCCGGTGGCTCCTCGACGCCTCCCGCGAAGTCCTGCTCCTCGGTCGGCTGCTCGGAGCCGACCTCCACGAGCCCTCCCGTGTCGACGACCTCCACGCTCGTGACCACGCCGTAGACCACCGCCACCGGCGCGACGACGAGGACGAGCGGGACGAGCGCCATCGCGAACCGGAGCGCGAGCTTGGCGCGCGCCATCCCCGCTGCTCCCGACGCGAGCGCGCGGACGAGGACCGGGAGCGCGAGGCGGTGCGGGTCGCCGCCCGAGAGCCGGAGCGCCCACTCCGGCACGTCGACGCGCGTCTCCTCCGGGGGCGGCTTCGGCGCGAGCGCCGGGTTCAGCTTCGCGCGGACGATGACGTACACGATGTACAGCCCGGCGAGCATGAGGCCCGGGAAGAACGCGCCGGCGTAGAGCTGGACGACCGACACGCTCGCGGTCGCGCCGTAGAGGATGAGCAGCACCGACGGCGGGATGAGGATGCCGAGGGTACCGCCCGCGGTGATGACGCCGGCGGAGAGCTTGATGTCGTACTTCGAGCGGAGCATCGCGGGGAACGCGAGCAGCCCCATGAGCGTGACCACCGCGCCGATGATCCCGGTGGCGGTGGCGAACACCGCGCAGGTGGCGAGCGTCGCGACCGCGAGCGATCCGGGGATCCTGCCGATGGCGAGGTGGAGGCTCTTGAACAGGCGCTGGATGAGGGCGGCCCGCTCGACGAGGTAGCCCATGAAGACGAACAGCGGCACGGAGATGAGCACGTCGTTCGTCATGACCGAGTACGCGCGCTGGGTCATGAGGTCGAGCGTCTGGCGGAGCGCGATGCCGCTCGGCGCGCCGGAGCGATAGGCGATGTACGTGAAGATGACGCCCATGCCCATGAGCGTGAACGCCGTCGGGAAGCCCAGCATGATCGCGACGACGATCATGGAGAGCATGAAGAGGCCGTAGTGGCCGTTCTTCCACTGGCCGAACGGCGGCATCGCCCAGAGCGTGGCGATCACCACCGCCGCCATGAGGACGAGACCGAAGAGGAGCTCCTTCTTGATCTTCATCGCCCGCCCTCCCCACCGCCCTCGGCGCCCTTGGCCTTCTGCTGCTCCACGACGAGGTGATCGAGCTTGTCGATGTCCTCGTCCTTCACGTGGACCATC
>DASSQM010000588.1:0-13685 GCA_035702465.1 Anaeromyxobacter sp.
CGGCCGGGGGACTTCGCTTCGCGAAGGTGCGCTCGGGGGCCGGACGTCGACGGCCGGCTACACGTTCGCCGCCGCGATGATCTCGCCGCGCCGCTCCCGCGCGCGCGCGACGTCCGCCTCGTACTTGAGGACGAGGTTCAACGTCTCGTCGAGCAGCCTCGGGTCGAGCCTCTCCGCGTTCAGCACGGCGAGCGCGCGCACCCAGTCGAGCGTCTCCGCGATCGACGGCGCCTTCTTGAGGTCGAGCGTCCGCAGCTTCTGGACCGCGTGCACGACGGAGCGCGCGAGCGCCTCGGCCGCCTCCGGCACGCGGGCCCGCACGATGGCGAGCTCGCGCTCGCGCGTCGGGTAGTCGATGTGGAGGTGCAGGCAGCGGCGCTTCAGGGCGTCGGACAGATCGCGGGAGGCGTTCGACGTGAGCACGGCGCGCGGCACGTGGCGCGCGCGGATCGTGCCGATCTCCGGGACCGTCACCGCCCAGTCCGACAGCACCTCGAGCAGGAACGCCTCGAGCTCCGGATCCGCCTTGTCGATCTCGTCCACGAGCAGGAGCGCCGGTGCCTCGCTCGAGATCGCCCGCAGGATGGGGCGCGGGAGCAGGAAGCGCTCCGAGAAGAACACGTTCCCCTCGGCCGCGATCGCGTCGGCCGCCTCCGCGAGGGTCTTCGCCCCGTGGATCGCCTCGCCGATGCGGCCCTGGAGGAGCTGCGTGTAGAGGAGCTGCTTCGCGTACTCCCACTCGTAGAGCGCCTTCGCGTCGTCGAGGCCCTCGTAGCACTGGAGCCGCACGAGGACGCGGCCCGACGCCTCCGCGAACGCGCGCGCCAGCTCCGTCTTGCCCACGCCGGCCGGCCCCTCGACGAGGATCGGCTTCTCCAGGCGATCCGCGAGGAACACCGCGGTGGCGATCTCCGCCGACGGCAGGTAGCCGGTCGCCGCCAGCTTCGCGGACGCCTCCTCGACGGACCCGAGCACGGGGGAAGCCTAACCGTTGACGGGTTTCCGCACACCCTGACGTCTGCGCGACCGCCGTTCTTACAGCCCCGTCCCGCATTGGTTACACGCAAGGCCGCGATTTCACGTGAGCGGCCGGGCAGCCGCGTCCGGCACGGCATTTGTAGTAACGACGGCACGAGTCCCGCCGGAGGCCGGTCAAGGACCCTGCCATGAACGTGCAGTGCCACGCCAAACGCTCACTCCACAGGGCCCACCTCCCGTCGTACGTCCAAGTCGAGACGAGGCCGGAAGCTCGACTCCTCCCCCCGCTTGACGCTTTGCTGATGGCGTCGAGTGGAGTCTCGTAGTCCGGCGCCA
Source organism: Anaeromyxobacter sp. (assembly GCA_035702465.1). GTDB lineage: Bacteria > Myxococcota > Myxococcia > Myxococcales > Anaeromyxobacteraceae > Anaeromyxobacter. Next base: position 1,315 of record DASSQM010000588.1, read on the forward strand.
CCGCGCCACCGCTGGAGAGGGCCGAGGGGCGACCCCCGGCCCTTTCGCTTTTCGGGGGATGAGCGGTCGGGAGAATCTTCCACCGGCACGGCTGTAATTCCTTCCGTCGCGTCGCCCCGCACGGAGCGTGAAGACCCCCGCGGCGCGCCCGCGCCCGACCGCGAGCCCGCCTCGCGCGGCACTGCTCACATCTCGATCCGCACCGCGAGCGGACCGCCTTGCAGATCGACGAGCTCGGCGAACGCCGCCTTCGGCCCGCGCAGGAACCGCAGCGTGACCCGTGCGGGGCCGATGCGCAGCCCATCGAGGACGACCTCGTCGAGCCATGGGGGGAGCTGCGGCGAGACGATGCGCAGCGCCTTCGCCGGCGCGTCGGGCTCGATGCCGAGGACGGAACGGAGGAGCAGGAACCACGAGGCGCTCGACCACGCCTGCGGCGAGCACGCGACGGGGTAGTGCACGGGGAACTCGCCCTGCTCGCGCGAGAGGCCGCAGAAGAGCTCCGGCAGGCGGAGCCGCCGGAAGTGCTCCGCCGCGTGCCACAGCCCGGTGAGCACCTGGCCGGCCTCGCGCGTCATCCCGTACGCGGCGAACCCGGCGGCGCAGAGCGCGTTGTCGTGCGGCCACACGGTACCGTCGTGGTAGCTGAGCGGGTTGTAGGCGGGCTGGCCGGACGCGAGCGTCCGGATCCCCCATCCCGTCCACATGTCCGGCGCGAGGAGCGATCGGCCCACGAGGCGCGCGCGGTCCTCCCGCGCGGCGCGCGAGAAGAGCAGGTGGCCGGGGTTCGAGGTGACGGCGTCGACCTGCGCCTTCGCGCCGTCGAGGGCGATGGCGTAGGTCCCCTTCTCCTCCATCCAGAACCGGTCCTCGACGCGGCCCGCGTGCTCGTCCGCGAGCTTCCGAAGCCGCTCGGCCTCCGCCGTGCGGCCGCGCCGCGCGTAGAGGTCCGCCATGCGCCGGCGCGCGTCGATCGCGTACCCCTGCACCTCGACGAGCGCGATCGGCGGCTCGGCGGGGCGCCCGTCGGCGAACGGGACGCCGTCGTGGCTGTCCTTCCACCCCTGGTTGCGGAGTCCCTTCGGCGTGCGCCGCTCGTACTCGACGAGCCCGTCACCGTCCCGGTCCGCGAAGCGGTCGAGCCAGCCGAGCGCGGCCTCCGCCGCGGGCAGCAGCGCGTCCACCGTGGCGACGTCCGCCGTCCAGCGCTCGTACTCGTCGAGGAGGACGAGGAAGAGCGGCGTCGCGTCGGCCGAGCCGTAGTACGGCGTGTGCGGGACCTCGCCGGCCGCTGCCATCTCGCCGAACCGGATCTCGTGCGGGATCTTGCCGGGCTCCTCGTCGCGGGACGGATCGTCCTGCGTCCCCTGCAGCCGCGCGAGGAACCGGAGGGCGTCGCGAGCGACGTCCGGCGTGGCGAGGAGCGCCTCGAACCCGGTGACGAGCGCGTCGCGCCCGAACGGGCACGTGTACCAGGGGATCCCGGCGGACACCACCGGCGCGCCGAAGTGGTGGACCGTGAGCGCCTTGAGATCCGCCACCGCCTGCCCGAGCGCGACGTCGAAGATCTCGTGGGAGGTGCGAAAGCGCGTCGCCGCGGCGGCCCACGCGGCGTAGGCCTCGTGCGTCCTGTGCGCGCGCTCCTCGAACCGGGCGCTGCGGCGCGAGACCGGCGGCCCCTCCTCCAGCTCGATGCGGTGCATGGCCGGCCGGACGGCCTCCTCGGTGTGCGCGGAGACGATGAACGCGACCTCCACGCGCTGGGCGGGGTCGAGGCGCAGCTCCACGCGGGCGCCGCGGCCACCGAGCCGCGCCAGGCGCGCCGGCCCCGCGCTGTCCGGCGACGCCCCCTCGATGCGCACCTCCGTGGAGTAGCGCCTCCCGTCGCGACCGTCGTACCGGAGGATGGCGCGATCCCGGCCCACCTGCGGCTGCTGGTAGGACCCACGCAAGGCCCGGCGGGCACCCCGGATCTCGAACACATCCGCGAAGTCGCACGCCCACGCCAGCTCGAGCCAGAAGTCGATCCGGCGCCCGAGGAAGTTCGTGAGGGCGACGCGGTCCACGAGCACGTCGTCGATGAGCATGTCGCGGCGCAGGTGGACGAAGTTCACGGGCTCCTTGCCCAGCAGGTCGCCGGCGTGGAGGCTCGTCACCGTGAAGTCGATCTGCGCGACGTAGTCGGCGGACACCTGCGACGAGAGCACGAGCGGCGGGCCGCCCTTCACCGCCAGTCTCCACGCGGAGAGGTGGCGGGTGTCGCCGAGGAACATCCCGAGGTCGCGGGCGCCAGCCGGCGCCACGTCCCCGTGCGCGTTCGCGACGAGGAACAGGTTCCCGCGCTTGAGCACGAGCTTCTCGACGCCGGTCGCTTCCGGCTGCGCGGAAGGATCGGAGTACCCCAGGAGGTCCTCGGGGCGCGGCGCGGTCATCGTCACGGCGCGGCCGTCGTCCATCCCCCTCCCGTGAGCGCGGCGCGCGGGCCGCGGTGCGCCGCGATCGCGGCGCGGTAGACGGCGAGATAACCGGACGCCATGCGGTCCGCCGAGAACCGCCGCCGGGCGTGGGCCTGGATGGCGGCGCGGTCGAGCGCGCCCGCGTCCGACAGCGCGCGCGCCATGTCGTCGACGCCCTCCACGAGGTACCCCGTGACGCCCTCCTCGACGATCTCCGGCGCGGCGCCGCGCGCGAACGCGACGACCGGGCAGCCGGCGAGGAGCGCCTCGATCATCACGAGGCCGAAGGGCTCCTCCCACCGCAGCGGCACGAGGAGCGCGCGGCTCGCGGCGAAGAGCCGCCGCTTGGCCGCGAGCCCCGCGGCGGCGAGCCAGCGCACGCCGGGCGCCCGCAGGGCAGGCTCGAGCACCCGCTCGCGCCATCCGTCGGGCGCCGCGTCCGCCGCGTGGGGCCGGCCCGCCAGCACGATCGGGAGCCCGGCCCGGCGCGCCGCGTCGACGGCGACCTCCGGCGCCTTCACCCACGCGAGCCGCCCGACGAAGAGCGCGGCGTCGCCGCCCGGGCCGCACGTGGGGTACATCCCCGGGTCGAGCCCGTGATGGACGACGTCGTCGGGCTCCGGCGAGAGGAGCGCCGCCTGCCGGAGCGAGATCGCGACGCTCCGCACGCGGGGCGCCGCCGCGTAGAAGCGGGCCATCACCGGGTCGGCCACGTGGTGCACGGTGTAGACGGTCGGCGACGGCAGCTCGTCCGCGAAGGCCAGCATCGCGGGGACGTGCGCGTGCACGACGTCGAAGTCCCCGTGCACGATCTCGCGGGCCGCGAACCGGCAGTGCAAGAGCTCGCTGTGGGGGTCCGGCGGCCAGACGGCGCGGCCGAAGAACGCGCGCGCGCCCGGGACACGCGAGTCGCCGGTGGCGAAGACGGTCACGTCGTGTCCCGCCCGCGAGAGCGCGCGCGAGAGCGCGTGGACCACGAGCTCGGTTCCGCCGTACGCGCGCGGAGGAACGGACACGAAGGGCGTCGAGACGAGGGCGACCCGCACGTCCTACACGGTAGGTGTCCCCCGCGTGGGAGACCACGGGCGGGACGTGCGAGGGGCTCGAAACCGGGCGCTCGGCTGCACACAATACTGCGCGCCTCGCCGGGGTCGGCCGTGGCCGATCCGTCGGATGGGTCGTCACGTCACCGGTGCGCACGACGTGCTGACCCATAGGGGCAGGCCCATCTTCGGCCACTCCGTTGTCCTTCATTGCATCAGAGGAGCGCTAAGAAACGATCGTTTGGGGGAAGCCCGGATGGATGGACTCGTCGTGGTGACCGGCGTCGGCGGTCCCGCCGGTCGCGCGGCGGCGGAGTGGTTCGCCCGCCGAGGCCTCGACGTGGTCGGCGCGGACATGCGCGAGGTCTCGTCGCCGGCGACGCGCTTCCGGCGCATCGCGCCGGTCGCCGACCCCGGGTTCCCGTCCGCGCTCCTCGCGCTCCTCGCGGACCATCCGGGTGCGCTCCTCGTCCCGACCGTGTCCGAGGAGCTCCCCATCGTGGCGAGGCTCCGCCCGGAGATCCGCGCGCGCGGCTGCGCGCTCGCGATGGGGTCGGCGCCGGGAGTGGAGATCGCGGGCGACAAGCTGCGGACCGCCCAGGCGCTGGCCTCGCGGCGCGTATCGGCGCCGCGGACCTTCGCCGCCGGCACCCCGGCGGCCGAGCTCGTCGCCGCGCTCGGGCTCCCGCTCCTCGCCAAGCCGCGCGTCGGGCGGGGCGGGCGCGGGGTGCGCGTGCTGCGCTCCGTGGAGGACGTCGCGGGCGCTTCGGGGGCCGAGCTCGTGTTCCAGGAGTTCGTCCCCGGCGACGAGTTCGACGTGAACCTGTTCGTCGAGCGGGCGGGCGAGGTGGCGGCCGCCGTGGTGCTGCGCAAGACGGCGCTCCGCGACGGCGAGACGGGAAACGCCGCCGGGGTCGAGCGCATCGAGCACCCAGGGGTGCGCGACGAGGCGATCCGCGCCGCGCGCGCGCTCGAGCTCGCGGGGCCGCTCGACGTCGACGTGCGGCTCCGCCGCGACGGCGCGCCGGCGATCCTCGAGGTGAACGCGCGGCTCGGCGCGAACGCGCTCTCGGCCGCCGAGGTCCTGGACTCGCTCCACAACGCATGGAGGGCTGGACGATGCAACTGACCTCGAAGCTTCTCGTGGCGCTGTTCTTCCTCGGCCCCGCGGTCGCGCTGGGCCAGCAGACTCCGGAGCCCACGCCCGCTCCCGTGCGAAGGGACCTGCGGATCCGCATGGATCTGGGCGGAACCGAGCCCGGGACGTCGAAGCAGGCGTTCGAGGGCGTCCTCGCGTACCGCGGGATCCAGCCCTGGGAGTTCCAGGCCGGCTACACGTACTCGGACAACGTGTACTTCGTCTCGAACCGCGGTTACCTCACCGCGTACCGGTTCTACGACGACGGGATGTCGTACGTGAAGGCGGACGCGACCCTCCGCAAGTACGACTACCCCGCCGTCGGCTCGGCTCCCCCGAGCCCGGACTCGAACTCGTACGATTGGGTGCCGCGCGGCGAGCTCGAGATCTCGCACCGGTTCAGCTCGGTCGTGCGCGGCGGGCTCCAGTACCAGCTCTTCCCGGCGAACTTCGTCCACGACACGAGCTCCTGGACGGTGAACAACAAGCTCTCGGCCGAGGTCGAGCTGCGGCCGGTCTCCTTCTTCAGCCTGGGCGGACGCGCGGCGCTGCTGCGGGACCCCGATCCGGACCAGACGCTCATCAAGGGGCGCGGGTCGCCGAGCCTGCCGGCGGGCACGACCGCGCAGGCGACGAACGTCGTGTACCGGACGACCTCGCTCATCGGCGGGTGGGCCGCGGTCGAGGTGGGCCGCGTCGGCGCGAAGGTCGAGTACCTGCCGAACCGCGACCTCGACAACAGCTACGCGTGGTCCCTCCTCTCGACGCTCGACGTCCGCATCACGGACAAGCTCGCCGTGCGGCTGCAGCAGGTCCACGACTCCTACGCGTCGGTGTCGCGCTTCAACGGCAGGACGGCGGACATCGCCATGGGCGAGGTGGGCTACGCGATGAGCGACGCCCTGCGGCTGCGCGCCGGATACCGCTACGTGGACGTGCCGGACCGCTGGGACGGCGTCATCATCGCCGGCTTCGAGCTGAGGCCGGGCTACTGAGCGCGATGCTCGAGGTCCTCGCCCTCGTGCTCGGGCTCGCCGGCTCGCCGGCGGCGCCGACGCTCGCCGCGGCGCAGGCCGCCGCGACCCCGATCGACGAGCGCACCGCGCGCGGGAGCGGGACGAGCGACCTCGCCATCCTCCGCGCCACCGCGGCGTTCCAGGAGTCGTCGCGGCTCTTCGCCGAGGCGATCGCCACGAACGAGCGGATCCTGGCGCTCCAGCCCAGGGACCCCGACGCGACGGTCCGGCTCGCGCGCCTCAGCGCGTGGACCGGCGACCTCGACAAGGCGACCGTGCTCTACCGGCAGGCGGTCGAGCTGTCCCCCCAGGACGCCGGCCTGCGGAGCGACCTCGCCGACGTCCTCTCGTGGGCACACCGCTACGACGAGGCGGAGCGCCTCTACGAGAGCGCGCTCGCGCTGCGAACGACGCACCGCGAGGCGCTGAAGGGGCTGGCGCGGCTCAAGCTCCTCCGCGGCGACATGGCGGGGGCCGCGCCGCTCATCGAGCGCGGCCTCGCGAACTACCCGGGCGATCCGGACCTGTTCCGGGCGCGCGGCCGGCTCCTCGCGCAGAGCGGCGACCTCGCCGGCTCGGCGGAGGCGTACCGCCGCGCCACCGCGCTCGCGCCCGCCGACCCGGAGGCGGCGCACGCGCTCGCGGACGTCCTCTTCAAGCACGGCGACTTCGACGGCGCCCTCGAGGCGTACCGCCGCGCGGCGGCCCTCGAGCCGGACAGCCCGCACCACCCCGTCATGATGGCGCGCATCCAGCTCGCCCGCGGCAGGCTCGCCGCGGCCCAGGAGGCGATCGCCACCGCGCTGCGGGTGGCGCCGCTCGACGAGGAGGCCGCCGACATCGATCGCACGCTGCGCAAGGAGATCGCGACGCTCCCCATCCGCACGATCGGCGACTGGATCGAGGTCATCGCGTACTCGACGCTCCTCCCCATCGTCCTCATCGTGCCGTACCGGATGCGGCGCGCGCTGCGGCGACGCCCGGGGCTGCGCGCGTTCGCCTGGTACGTCGTGCCGTCGTTCGTCTTGCTGAACGTGATCCTCCACGTCTCGAAGGCGCCCATCGCGCGGTACGTGGACGAGGGGCTCGTCGAGGCGATCTCGGAGGTGGTCCTCTTCCTCGGGGTCGGCGTGGCGTTCCTCGCCGCGGTCCGCACCGAGCGCAAGGCGCCGGAGTTCGCGCAGCAGACGGTGCTCGCCATCGGCGCCCACCCGGACGACATCGAGCTCGGCACCGCCGGGTTCCTCATGAAGCTCAAGGACTCGGGCGCGCGCGTGTACGGGCTCACGATGTGCCGCGGCGAGCTCGGCGGGGATCCGGGCAAGCGCCCGCGGGAGGCCGAGCGGGCCACCTCGTTCATCGGCCTCGACGGCTACTGGGTGCTCGACTTCCCGGACACGAAGCTCGGGGAGAGCATCCCCGCGATGCGCGCCGCCATCGAGGCGAAGATCCGCGAGCTCGACGTCACCATGGTGCTCACGCACACCGACGTCGACGTGCACGGAGATCACCGCGCCGTGAACGCCGCCACCCGCGAGGCGGCGCGGGCGGTCCCCACCGTGCTCTGCTACGAGGACGTCTCGACCTCCCAGGACTTCGATCCCAACTACTTCGTGGACATCACGGCCTACGTCGAGGACCATCTGCGGGCGGTCGCGTTCCACCGCTCGCAGGCCCGGCGGACGTACATGGACCCGGACGTCATCCGGGGAAGAGCTGCGCACCGGGGCATGCAGATCGGCACGTCGTTCGCCATGGCGTTCCGCACGCTCAACGTGGTGCGATGACCGTCCTCCACGGGATCTTCGTCGCCTTCGGGATCGCGGTGTTCCTGCTCGGGTTGCAGGGCGCCGTCTACTTCCCGCTCACGCTCGTCTACGAGGCGTGGAAGGCGCGGGCGCTCCGGCGGCTCCGGCCGTTCCAGGGTCGCGTGTCGGTGATCATCCCCGCGTACGAGGAGGAGCGCACCATCCGGGACACGGTCGAGACCGTGCTCGCCTCGCGCTGGACGGACCTCGAGGTGGTGGTGGTGGACGACGGCTCGCGCGACGGCACGTCCGGCGCGGTGCGGGACCTCGCCGACGCGGGGCGCATCGTGCTCGTGCGCCAGGAGAACGCCGGGAAGGCCGCCGCCCTCAACGCGGGCATCGCGCGCTCCACCGGAGAGGTGGTGCTCTACACCGACGCGGACTCCGTGTTCCTCCCCGACACCATCGACAAGATGGCGCGCTGGTTCGGCGACCCGGCCGTCGACGCGGTCTGCGGCAACGACGCGCCGCTGCGCCCGCGCACCGCGCTCCAGAAGGTGCTCGTGGTGACGACGCACGTCGGGACGGGGTTCGTGCGGCGCGCCCTCTCCGTCCTCAACTGCCTGCCCATCATCTCGGGCAACCTGGGCGCCATCCGACGCCGCGTGCTCGACGAGATCGGCGGCTTCGAGCGGACGTGGGGCGAGGACCTCGAGATCACGTTCCGGCTGCACCGCCACGGCAAGCGCATCGTCTTCGACCCGGAGCCGATGGTGCTCGCCGAGTGCCCGGCGACGTTCGGGGCGCTCTGGCGCCAGCGGGTGCGCTGGGTGCGGAGCTATCTCCAGATCGCGTTCCGCTACCGCGACCTGTTCTTCCGCCCGAGGTCGTTCCCGTTCTCGTTCTACCTCCCCGTGAACTTCGCCTCGATGTCGGTCGTGCCCGCCGCGCAGGCGTTCCTGATCGTGCTGCTCCCGCTCGCGGCGCAGGAGCGGTGGATCCGCTTCCGCGGCCCGCTCGACGTGCTCGCCTGGATGGGGCTCGCCTTCTTCTACCTCGTGGCGACCTACGCCATCGTGCTCGACCGCTCGCCGCGCGATCTGCGCTGGCTCGGGCACGCGCTGCTCATCGTGCCGCTCTCGTACTTCTACAACGCGGTGGTGATCTTCTCGTGGTGGAAGGAGCTCCAGGGCGCCGAGGCGCGCTGGGACAAGCTCGAGCGACGCCCGGCGCTCGGGCGCGCCGCGCCGGCCACCTGGATCACCGCGTTCGTCGCGGGCGCGGTCGCGGTCGCGCTCGCGGTCGGGGTCCTCTGGCTGGGGCGCGCGCCCGGGACGGCGCCGTTCTCCGGCGCCGCGGTCGCGGCGATGTTCCGGCCGGCGGAGCGCCCCGCGTTCCGCCTCGGCGTCTCCACGCACTTCGACGCCTGGCCGGACTGGCGGGACGCGATCACGTCCGTCCTGCGGCGGCCGAGCGTCCGCCAGGCGGAGATCGTCGGCGTCGGCGCCGGGCGCGTCGAGTGGACCTACTTCCGCTGGAAGGGCCACGAGGACGCGTGGTCGAACCACCAGAAGGGCGAGCCGGAGCTGGACCTCCTGCGCGAGGCGGCGACGACGTTCCGCGACGAGGGCCTCGAGGTGGCGGCGTTCGTCGACCTGTACGCGCCGGCCTGGATCAAGGCGCACCCCGGCTCCGCGGCCGTGCACTCGGACGGCAAGCCGAGCCCGGAGCAGGTCTCGCTCGTCGAGCTCGCCGACGGCGCGTTCGGCGTGCGCGTCGTGGAGATGATCGAGGACCTCGCGGCGCGGTACCCGATCGACGCGGTCGACGTCACCGAGGCGGCCTACGGCGACACCTCGTTCGGCAAGGCGGACCTGGAGTCGTTCCGCGCGACGACCGGCAGGCGCGACTGGCCGCGGGACGCCCACGGCCACGTGAACGTGGAAGACCCCGTCGTCTGGGAGTGGAAGTGCACGCTGTTCGAGCGGTTCGCGCAGAAGGCCGCGCAGGCGGTGCGGCGCCACGGGAAGCGGCTCTACCTCGACGTCGCGGCGAGCTGGAAGGACCTCTCGCGCAACGGCAAGGACTTCGGGCAGGACTACGAGCGCCTCCTCCGCGTCGCCGACCGCGTGGTGGTGTGGGACTACTTCGCGTACGAGGGCCTCCCGCCCAGCGCATCGCGGGACCTCGCGCGGCACCTCGCCACCTCGTTCCCGACGAGCCACTTCGACGTCTCGATCGGGCTGTGGGGCAAGACCGCGGTGGTCGGCCCCGCCGACTTCGACGCGGCGCTCGAGGGCGCCCTCGCCGGCGGCGCGACGCAGGTCTGGGTCACGCCGAACGATCAGGTCACGGACGAGCACTGGGCGTCCGTGGTCCGCCGCCTCGTGCGCCGCTGACCTACAGTTCCGTTCCTGGCCCGTGCGCGCGGTCCCGCGCTACACTCGCGCGCCATGGAAGGACAGGGTCCGCTCAGCGAGGAGATGTTCCATTCGTTCCTGCAGCTCGCGGTGAAGCGGCAGGCGAGCGACGTCCACTTCGAGGTGGGCTATCCGCCGACGTACCGCGTCTTCGGAGAGCTGCTCGCGGCGAAGTACCCGCCGCTGACGCACGCCGACACCGAGGCGATCGCGAACTTCGTCCTCCAGGCGCCCGGCTCGGGGTTCTCCCCGCTCGAGTTCCGCGAGGTGGACCGGAGCTACTCGCTGCCGGGCGTCTCCCGCTTCCGCGCCTCGATCTTCAAGCAGCGCGGGAGCTGGGGCGCGGTGATGCGCACCATCCCGTTCCAGATCCCGGACTTCGACACGCTGAACCTGCCGCCGGTGATCCGCACCATCGCCGAGGCACGGCGCGGGCTCGTATGCGTCACCGGCGCGACCGGCAACGGCAAGTCCACCACGATCGCGGCGCTCATCAACTACATCATCCAGCAGGAGCGGCTCCACGTCGTCACGGTCGAGGACCCCATCGAGTTCATCTTCGCGGGCGGCAAGGGCCTGGTCATCCAGCGCGAGGTGGGCTCGGACACCGCGAGCTACTCCGACGCGCTCCGCGCCGCGCTCCGCCAGGACCCCGACATCATCATGGTCGGCGAGCTCCGCGATCGCGAGGCGGCGGACATCTGCATGAAGGCGGCGGAGACGGGTCACCTCGTCATCACCTCGCTCCACACGCCGGACGTGCCACGCGCCATCGGCCGCATCACGGGCCTCTTCCCCGCCGAGGAGCAGGAGAGCGTCCGCGCGCGCATCGCCGACAACCTGCAGGCGGTCATCGCCCTGCGGCTCCTCATGCGCGCCGACGCGACGGGGCTCATCCCGGCGGTCGAGGCGCTCCTCGCCACCTCGACGGTGCGCGAGCTCGTGCGCGACGGGTCGAAGATCGCCGAGCTGAAGAGCTACATGGAGACCGCCGGCTCCGACCTCGGCATGCACAGCTTCGACCAGTACCTCTACAAGCTGCACGAGGCGAAGCGCATCTCGCTCGACTCCGCGCTCGCGAACGCCACGAACCGCGCCGACCTCGAGCGCCGCATCCTGATGGAGACGGGAGGCCGGACCGCGTGAGCCCTGCGGGCGCCGCCCCGGCGTCGCGCGTTCTCGTCGTCGGGCAGGACGCGGACGTCTCGATCGCCCTCCACCTGCACCTCGAGCGTGCGGGGTACGCGGTGTACTGCGTGCCCGTCCCGCAGGAGGTGGAGGCGATCGCGCGCGTGGCCGCGCCGAACGTCATCGTGCTCATCCTGCCGGCCGCGCCGGACGGGACCTGGGGCACCGCCCTCACCGCGGCGCAGAGCGCCGCGAAGGTCGGCGTGCGGGTGGTGATGGTGGCGCCCTCGCGCGAGATCGTCGAGCCGCTCGCCGCCGTCGCGGGCGCGGAGCGCGCACTCTCGCGCGCCGAGGTCATCTCCAAGCCGCTCGTCGTGGTGGAGCGCACGGTCGGACCGGGCCTCATCGGCGGCGGCGTCGAGTCCCCCCCGCCCGCCGGCGCCCCGGCCGCGCGCGTCCCTCCGCCGCCGCCCGCGCTCGAGGGGCCCGGCACCGTGCCGCCGCGGCCGGCGCCGCGCGCGCCGCCGGTGGACCTCATGGCGCTCATCGACGAGGAGCTCGTCGACGAGCCGCGCGGGCGGCCCGTCCCGACGCGGGTCGAGGTCAACGTGAGCCTCGTCTCCGAGCACAACTTCTACGTCGGCCAGACGCGCCGCATGGACTCGGGCGGCGTCTTCATCGCGACGGCGCTGCCACCCCCGGTCGGCACGAGGCTCCAGGTCCGCCTCGGCCTCGCGGACGGCCGCAAGATCGATCTCGAGGGCGAGGTCGCCTTCGTGCGCGAGAAGAGCGCGACGATCGGCCGCCAGCCCACGGGCTGCGGCGTGAAGCTCCACGGGCTGCCCGGCTGGGCCGTCGACGCGATCGAGCGCTTCATCCTCGCGCGCCAGCCGATCGTGTACACGCCGCTCTAGCCGCGACGCCGCGCCGCGCACGGTCCGTGCGCGACCGGCCGCCGCGCGACGATCTCCACCGTCACCTTCCCACGCGTCCCGTCCTCGCGCGATGGGAGCGACCCGCGGCGTCTGCGATGCTCCGCCCTCGCGGAGGGGACATGGACGCGAATCGGCGGCGCGCGCGCGCCGGGACCACCTCACGGGCGGCGATCCTCGCCGCGTGCGCGGTGCTCGCGCTCGCCTCGAGGCGCGTCGGGGCGGCCGACCCGACCTGCCTCCTCGCGACGGCGGACTTCGATCGCTCGAGGTGCTCGTCCTCCGCCTGCCTCTCCTGCCACGACGGGACGTGCGCGCCGTCGGTCTCGGGCGAGCGCAGCCACCCCGTCGATCGCCCGTACGCGAGCGCGTGGCTCCGGGGGACGCTCTCGCTGCGCTCCATCCCCGCGCCGGAGCTGGTCCTCGCCGCGGGCGTCGTCACCTGCGCGACGTGCCACGACGGCGCCTCGGCCCTCCCGCACCGCACGGC
>DASSQM010000589.1:0-6302 GCA_035702465.1 Anaeromyxobacter sp.
GTCCGGCTCGCCTCCACCCTCATCTTGCCCGCCTCCACCTTGGACAGATCGAGGATCTCGTTGGACATCATGATGCCCGACATCGACGGGTTCCGGGCGATCGCGGAGCTGCGCGCCGATCCGTCGCTCGCCGACGTGCGCGAGTTCGTCGAGCGGGCGTTCCGGCCGATCGCGGACGAGAAGAAGCTCGCCTTCTCCGCGGAGCTCGCCGGCGACCTGCCGGAGAGCGTCCTGACGGACGCGCAGCGGCTCAAGCAGGTGCTGAAGAACCTCATCGCGAACGCGTTCAAGTTCACGGACGCGGGGACCGTCGAGCTGCGCGTCCACCGGCCCTCGCCGGGCACCGTGTTCCGCGAGAGCGGCCTGCGCGGCACGGCGCAGGTGGTGGCGTTCTCCGTGCGCGACACCGGAATCGGCATCCCGTCCGACCAGCAGGCGCTCATCTTCGAGGCCTTCCAGCAGGCCGACGGGAGCACGAGCCGGCGCTACGGCGGCACGGGGCTCGGGCTCTCGATCAGCCGCGAGATGGCGCGGCTCCTCGGGGGCGAGATCCACGTGGACAGCGCGCCGGGCCGCGGGAGCACGTTCACGCTCTACCTCCCCCAGATCCTCCCGGCGCCACCGGCGCCCGCCCCGGAGCCGGAGGACGCGCCGCCGGCGGCGGAGGAGCGCGCCTCCCACGGGAGGAACGGCGCCACGAAGCGGCGCGGCCGCGCGGGCCAGCCGGCGCTGGCGGGGAAGCGCGTGCTCGTGGTGGACGACGACGCCCGCAACGTCTTCGCGCTGACGAGCCTGCTCCGGAGCCACGGCGCGGAGGTGTCTCACGCGGCCGGCGGACGGCAGGCCCTCGAGCGGCTGCGCACGGATCCCTTCGTGGACGCGGTGCTGCTCGACATCATGATGCCCGACATCGACGGGTTCCGGGCGATCGCGGAGCTGCGCGCCGATCCGTCGCTCGCCGACGTTCCGGTCGTGGCGGTGACCGCGAAGGCGCTCCCGGGCGACCGCGAGCGGTGCCTCGCCGCGGGCGCCGCCGAGTACCTGGCGAAGCCGGTGGACGAGGACGCGCTCCTCGCGACGCTCCTGGGGCTCCCGCGGCGCTGAACGACGGAGGGCGCGTCCAGGGCGAGCGGCGCACGCCGGGCTACACCGTCGGCAGCGGCGCCCGGATGTCGAACTCGAGGCGCCGGTGCGCCTCGCGGAGCGCTTCCTCCACCTCGGCCGGCGAAGCGCCCTTCGCGAAGAGGAAGCCGAGATAGCTGTCGCCCTCCGGGAGCGGGACCACCTCGCGGCCGTCCGGCACCGTGATCACCACGTCCTCGACGCCCGGGACGGCGCGCGCCGCGTCGAGGCGGCGGACGCCGTGCAGGATCCCGCGCCGCGGGATGGGCAGCATCATCACGCCGGACGCGCGCGCCTCGCGGCGGAGCGCGTCGAGCGGGAGGCCCATGGCGTGCGCCACGAGCACCTCCTCGAGCGTGAGCCCCGCGCCGAAGCGGAGGGTGCGCGAGCAGAGGCCGCCGATCGACCGCGCGGCGATCTCGAGCACCACCGGACCGGCCGGGGAGAGGCGCAGCTCGGCGTGGACGGGGCCCTCGGCGAGGCCGAGCGCTCGAGCGCCGTCCCTCGTGACGCGCTCCACCGCCGCGAGCGTCCGGGCCGGGTGCCGCGACGGCGTGACGTAGATGGTCTCCTCGAAGAACGGGCCGTCGAGCGGGTCGGGCTTGTCGAAGACGGCGAGGATCTCGAGCGCGCCGCCGCGGAGGAGCCCCTCCACCGCCACCTCCTCGCCGGGGACGAACGACTCGACGAGGAGCGCGTCGGCGGCCTCGGCCTCCCGCTCGCGCCGCTCCGCGCGCGTGTCGCGGAGGAGCGCGGCGATGCGGCGCCACGCGCGCACGAACCCGGCCGGATCGTCGGCCCGGATGACGCCGCGGCTCGCGGAGAAGAGGAGGGGCTTGAGGACGCACGGGTACCGCGTCGCGCCGGCCGCCGCCTCGGGGTCCTCGTCGAGGCGGTGCAGGCGAAAGTCGGGGACGGGCACGCCCGCGTCGCGCAGCGCCACCCGCATGGCGTGCTTGTTCGCGGCCCGCCGCGCGGCGGCCGGCGGGTTGTGCGGGAGCCCGAGCCGCTCCGCGGCGAGCGCGGCGATCACCGCCGTCGGATCGCTCGCGGGCACGATCCCGCGGATCGGGCGCGCACGCGCCACCTCGGCGATCCGCTCGGCCGCGCGCTCCGGGCGGCGGTAGTCGAGGGAGACCTGGTCCTCGCGCTCCAGGAACATCTCCTCGACCTGGTGGCAGAGGTCGCTTCCGACGAGGAGGGACACGCCGAGCCGCCTCGCCGCGGCGCGGAAGTCGTCGAGGCGATAGCTCGTCGTCGGGACGAGGAGGAGCAACTCGCCGGGAGGGGACATCGCGACCCCCGTTATGGCCGCGGCGCCGAGCCGGCGCAAGCGGCGCCTACCCGTGCCCGACCGCCGCCTCCTTCAGCTCCCTCCACACGAGCTCGACGTCCTTCCGCTCCGTCGCGGTCGCGCCCACCGACACCCGGATCATCTGCTTCCCCTTGAGCAGCGCGGGGGTGACGTACGCCCTGCCCGACCCGTTTACGCGCGCCGCGATGGAGAGGTTGTGGGACGCGAGCCGGGCCTCGTCGCGCTCGCCGGAGGCGAGGTGGCGGATGCAGACCGTCTGGAGCGGCACCGGCGCGAGGCGCTCCCAGCCGGGCGTGCGATCGACCTCGTCCGTGAGCCACCGCGCGTTCGCGAGGTCGCGCCGGATGCGGGCCTGCATGGCCGTGACGCCCTCGTCGACGAGGTGGAACCACGCCTTGAGCGCGCGGACGCGGCGGCCGAGGGGGATGCCCCAGTCGCGGAAGTTCGTCACGCGCCCGTCGTGCTGCGTGGCGAGGTACGACGGGTTCGTGCTCATGACGCGCACGAGGTGCTCGGGATCGCGGACGTAGAAGGCGCTGAAGTCGAACCCGATGCCCATCCACTTGTGCGGGTTGAAGAGGAGCGAGTCGGCGCGCTCGACACCCGCCCACATCGCGCGGCACTCCGGCAGCACCATCGCGGTGCCCGCGAGCGCCGCGTCGACGTGGAGCCACGCGCCGTGCCGCTCCGCGAGCGCCGCCATGCCGGCCACGGGGTCGAGCGCGGTGGTCGCCGTGGTCCCGGTGGTGGCCACGACGGCGCACGGCCGGAGCCCGCGCGCCGCGTCGTCCGCCATGGCGCGCTCGAGCAGGTCCAGCCGCAGCGCGTGCGCGTCGTCGGTCGCGACGAGGCGCACGTGGTCGCTCCCGAAGCCCGCCAGGAGCGCGGCCTTCTGCACCGACGAGTGCGCCTGGTCGGACGCGTACACCGCCATCGGCGGTGCGGCGCCCTGCAGCCCCTTGCCGTTCTGGGAGAACCGGGAGGTCCGCTCGCGCGCGCACAGCAGGGCCGTGAGCGTCCCGACGGACGCGGTGTCCTGGACCACGCCGTGGAACGACTCCGGCAGGCCGACCATCTGCCGGAGCCAGTCCATCACGACCTGCTCGATCTCGGTCGCCGCAGGGGACGTCTGCCAGCTCATGCCCTGCACGCCGAGCCCGGCTGCCGCCATGTCGCCCAGCACGGACGCGAGGCTCGTGTTGGACGGGAAGTACGCGAAGAACGCGGGGTGGTTCCAGTGCGTGATGCCCGGCAGGATCCCGTCGAGCGCCGCGAGCGCCTCGGCCACCTTGCCGCCCTCGGCGGGCGGCGACCGGGGGAACCGCGCCGCCACGGCGCCGGGCTCGATCCGGCTCATCACCGGCAGCCGGCCCATCCTCTCGCGGTAGTCCGCGATCCAGTCGACCAGGGCGTGCGCGTGCCTGCGGAATTCGCTCGTGTCCATGGCCGCGCAGTCTAGCCCGCCGCGGCGCGCGCGGCGACGGGCACGCCGGCTCAGGCGACGGCCTGGACGCAGATCTCCGAGAGCGTCCGCTCGAGCTCCTCGAGCGAGAACGGCACCTCGAGCGTGGCCTGCACGTCCTCCTCCACGCGCCGCAGCCGCCAGGGCGACGCGGAGATCGCCACGATCGGCGTGCGCGCGAACGCCGGCGTCGCGCGCATCCACGAGACGAGCGTCTCGCCGTCCGCGGCTCCGGAGCCGAGCTGCATGTCGAGGACGACCACCTTCGCCCGGAAGCCCCGCTCCAGGATCTCGGCGGCCTCCTCGGCCGTGCGGGCGGTGCGCGTCTCGATGTCCGAGTTGCGCAGCACGTCCGACAGCGCCTCCAGCACGAGGGAGTCGTCGTTCACGACCAGCACGCGCTCGCAGGGGTGCGGCACTCGTGAACGTTAGGACCCCGGGCCCGCGCCGCGGGAGCGCTTGTCACCGGCGCGTACCGTGCGTAGCGGTCCCGCGCGGCGACGGAGCGGGCGCGCGCCGGGCGCGCCGCTACGCCGCCGACCCGGTCGGCTCGTCGACCACGACCTTCTTCGCCGCCCGGTGCGCGGGCTCCTGGAACGCGAGCGTCTCGATCACCTGCTTGAGCTCGTCGAGCTCCACGGGCTTCACCAGGTGGCGATCGATCCCGGCCTCGTGTGCCTTGCGCCGGTCCTCGTCCTGTCCGTAGCCCGTCACCGCCACGAGGCCGATGGTCTCGTGCGGGAGGCGTGCGCGGATCTCCCGCGCGAGATCGTACCCGCTCCGGCCCGGGAGCCCGATGTCGAGCAGCGCGACGTCCGGCGGACTCTCGAGGCACGCGCTCATCCCCTCCTCGGCGTCGCGGGCCACGCGGACGGAGTACCCGAGCAGCTCGAGCGCGTCCGCCATCGTCGCCGCGACGTCGGGGTGGTCCTCGACCACGAGGACGCGGAGGCGCATGTCGTCGCCGTCGGCGCGCCGCACGGGGGGCGGCGCCACCGCGGCCGCCCCCGGCGCGAGCGGGAGCCGCGCGACCAGCTCGGCGCCCGCGGCGTCGGCGGAGCCGCGCGCCTCCACCTCGCCGCCGTGCGCCTCGACCACGCGGCGCGCCAGCGCCAGCCCGAGGCCGACCGCCGCCTCGCCGCCCTCGGTGTGCGTGCCCTGGATGAACGGCTCGAAGATCCGGACCAGCAGCTCGTCCGGGATCTCCATCTCGCGCGCGCCGACGCGGATCACCGCCGCGCCCTCCTCGGTGGTCACCACCGCGGAGATGGTGCCGCGCGGCGCGGTGTACCGGATCGCGTTCTGGAGCAGGTTCGAGAGCACCTGCTCGATCCGGGCGCGGTCCGCCTCCACCACCGCGCGCGGATCCACGCGGACCGCGATCTTCTGCCCCTTGGACTCGGCGCCGGGCCGGATCTCCTCCACGGCGCGCTCCAGCGCGCGGGCGAGCTCGAAGCGCTCCAGGCGCAGCTCGAGCGCCCCGTTGCCGATGCGCGCGAGATCGAGCACGTCGTCGACGAGCCGGCGCAGGTGGCGGACCTCGCGGCAGATGACGCCCGAGCGGCTCGACACGCGATCGTCCGGCGCCTCGCGATCGAGGAGCGCGGCGGCCATCCCGACCGCGGCGAGCGGGTTGCGGAGCTCGTGGCCGAGCGTGGCGAGGAGCTCGTCCTTGCGGCGATCCGACTCCTCGAGCGCGGTGGCCTTGCTCGCGAGCGCCTCCTTGGCGTTCGAGAGGTCCTTGTTCCGGCGGCGGATCTCCTCGGCCTGCTCGCGCAGCTCCTCGCTCTGCTCCTGGATGGCGTCGCCCTGCGCGAGGAGCGCCTCGTTCTGCGCCTGCAGGCGGTCGTTCGACTCGCGGAGCTGGCGGGCGAGGCCCGCGAGGCGCCGGTGCGAGATGGCGTTCTGGAGCGCGATGGAGAGCTGACCGGCGGAGCGCTCGGCGAACGAGGCGGCGTCCGCGCTGAGCTCGCCGATGCTCCCGAGCAGGAGCACGCCCACCTCCTCGCCGCGGCTGCAGAGGGGCACCACGAGGACGGACCGCGGCCGCACGTCGCCGAACCCCACGGAGAGCGTGAACGGCAGATCCTCCGGCACGGGCGCGAGCGCGAGCGGCGTGCACCGCTCCAGCGCCTCCGCGACGAGGCCGCCGCGCGGGAGGAGCTCGGGGGAGCCCTCGACGGCGTGGCCGGCGATGCGCCGGAGCTGCTTCCCCTCGACGAGGTAGATCGCGGCGAGGTTCGCCTCCGTGAACGCGACCACCTCGCGCAGCGCGGACGCCGCGGTCGCGCTCGGATCGAGGGGCGTCGTGAGCGCCGCGCCCAGGCGGCCCTCCGCGCTCCAGCGCTCCTCGCGGCGGCGGAGCGCCTGCGCCATGCGGCCGAAGGCGTCGCCGAGCTTCTG
>DASSQM010000590.1:0-5196 GCA_035702465.1 Anaeromyxobacter sp.
CGCGTGGGCGACACGCCCATCATCGGCGCCGGGACCTACGCGGACGACGCGCTCGCCGCCGTCTCCTGCACCGGCCACGGCGAGCGCATCATCCAGCTCACGCTCGCGCGCCACGCCGCCGACCTCGTGGGGAGCGGACTCTCCGCCATGGAGGCGGCGCGGGAGGCGGCCGTGGTGCTGTCCCGGCGGGTGCAGGGGGCCGGAGGGCTCATCGTCGTGGGGCCGGCCGGCGAGGTGGGGTTCGCGCACAACACGCCGGTGATGAGCAGGGCGTGGACGGCGGACGGGGTGATCCGCGCGGAGATGTGATCACTTCCTCCGCGACACCTCCCCGCTCCCGTGCACCGCGACGCTCTCCGCCCTCGTCTCGCCGCGCCAGAGGATGTCCCCCGACCCCTCCACCGCGGCGCTCAGCGAGCCACCTGCGAGGCTCAGCTCGACGTTGCCCGAGCCCTCGACGCGCGCCTCGGCGTTCACCGCGGACAGGCGGGTTGAGTCGACGTCGCCGGAGCCCTCGACGGTGACGCGCAGGGTCTCCGCCCGGCCCTCGAGGCGGAGGTCGCCGGAGCCCTCGATCGTCGCCCGCAGCGCGGACGCCTCGCCTCGCCAGCGCAGGTTGCCAGACCCGTCGAGGGCGAGCTCGAGCGGCCCCTTCCCGCCCTCGATGGTGACCTCGCCGGAGCCCTCCGCGTGGAACCGGCGCAGCTCGGGCAGCTCGATCTCGACGACGCCGTCGTGCGTCGGGCGAAGCGCCTTCGTCGCGTCGATGACGAGCACCCCGTTCTCGACGGTCGTGGTGAGGAGCTCCTGCAGGTTGCCGTCGAGCCGGACGGTGACCGAGCGGGGTGGCCCCACCTTCACGACGACGTCGAGGAACGTCTCGAGCCGCACCGCGTCGAACGCGGGGACGTCCCGCTTCTGGGCCGTGACGTTGCCGTCGCCGGCGACGCCGCCGCCGCGCGCGGCGGCGGGAGCGGCGGCGAGGACGAGAACCCCTGCGACGAGGAGGCGCATGGTCCCCCTACGTCGCGGACCCCGGCTTATTTCCCGGGCAGCTTCCCGGCGTCGAGGAACACCTTCACGAGCTCGAGCGGGAGCGGGAAGACGATGGTCGAGTTCTTCTCCGCCGAGATCTCGACGAGCGTCTGGAGGTAGCGGAGCTGGAGCGCGCCCGGCGAGCGGCTGATGACGTCGGCCGCCATCCCGAGCTTCTCCGCGGCCTGGTGCTCGCCCTCGGCCGCGATGACCTTCGAGCGGCGCTCGCGCTCCGCCTCCGCCTGCTTCGCCATGGCGCGGCGCATCTCCTCCGGGAGGTCGACCTGCTTCACCTCGACGGCCGTCACCTTCACGCCCCACGGCTCCGTGTGGCGGTCGATGATCTCCTGGAGCTGCCGGTTGATCTTGTCGCGCTGGCTGAGGAGGTCGTCGAGGTCCACCTGGCCGAGCACCGAGCGGAGCGTCGTCTGCGCGAACTGGCTCGTCGCGAAGAGGAAGTCCGTCACCTGGAGGAAGGCGCGGTCGGCCTGCATGACGCGGAAGTAGATGACCGCGTTCACCTTCACGGAGACGTTGTCGCGCGTGATCACGTCCTGCGGCGGCACCTGCTCCGCCGTGACGCGCATGTCGATGATGATCATCCGGTCGATGAGCGGGATGATCCACTTGATGCCCGCGGTGCGGACGCCCGCGAAGCGGCCCAGGCGGAGCACGACGCCCTGCTCGTACTCGTTGATGATGCGGATGCCGGACAGGACGTAGAGGATGACGAGCGCGATCGGGATGATGAAGCCGAGGCCGGCGAGCGGCATGCACTCCTCCCTGGGTGACGGCACCTTCTACCGCTTCTCGGCGTCGTCGACCACGGTGACGGTGAGCCCGTCCACCGCGGTGACGCGGACGCGCGCCCCCTTCGGGATGGCGGCCGCGCTGCGGGCCTTCCAATACTCTCCGTGAACGAAGGCCTCTCCGCCGTCGGGCCCGACGTCGGTGAGCGCGTGCCCCTCTGCGCCGAGGAGCGCCGGCGCGCCGAGCTGGAGCGGCAGCCGCCGCGCGCCCGCGATCTTCCAGGCCATGAACCCGAGGATCGCAGCGAGCGCGATCGGCGTCGGCCACACCACCCAGGGCGAGAGCGAGAGGGCGCCGGGGTCGAACTGGTACTCCGGCGACGTGCGGTCGATGAAGAAGAGCGTGCCGATGACGATGCACGCCGCCCCCCCGATGCCGGCGACGCCGTGCGCGGTGACGTACGCCTCCGCCACGAGGAGCCCGACGCCGGCGAGGATGAGGATCACCGCCCCGGCGTTCACCGGGATGACGCGCATCCCGAGGAACGCGAGCAAGAGGCAGAACGCGCCGGCGGCGCCCGGGAAGATGGCGCCCGGGTGGTAGAACTCGATCGCGATCCCGAGGGTGCCGAGGAGCATGAGCAGCGCGAGCACGTTCGGGCTCGCGATGGCCATGAGGACCCGCTGCCGGACCGTCGGCTCGATCGGGACGAGCACGGCGCCCTTGCCGCGGAACGTCTTCTCCCCCGCGCCGGTCTTCACCTTCCTGCCGTCGGCGAGCGCGATCGCCTCGGGCAGCGTCTTCGCGACGAAGTCCACGACGTGGAGCTTCACCGCCTGGTCCGCGACGATGGACACGCTCTCGCGCACCGCCTTCTCGGCCCAGTCGGCGTCGCGCCCGCGCGCGGCGGCGACGCTGCGCACGAACGCGACGGTGTCGTTCTCCACCTTCTTCGCCATGTCCTTCCCGGCCTCCTCGGACACGTCGCGGCCCGAGCCGGTCACCGGGTGGGCGGCGCCGATGTTGGAGGTGGGGTGCATCGCCGCGACGCTCGCGGCGAGCGTGATGAACGTCCCGGCGGAGGCGGCCTGCGCGGCGGCCGGGCCGACCCAGACGACCACCGGGACCTCGCTCCCGAGGATCGCGCGCACGATCTCCCGCGTCGCGTCGAGCATGCCCCCGGGCGTGTCCATGGTGATCGCGAGGGCGTCGACGTTCTCCGCCTTCGCGCGCGCGAGCGCCGCCGCGACGTACTCCGCGGTGCCGCCCGTGATGGCGCCGTTGATCTCGATGCTCAGGACACGGGGCGGCCCGGCGGGGGCCGCCTCTGGCGCAGGCCGGGCGAGCGCTCCGATCGCGGCGAGGACGAGGGCCGCCGCGGACCCCGCGCGGACCATCCGGTGGGCGAGCGCACGCATGGCGTCTACCCCTTCCTGGGAACCGACTTCCCGAGCTCCTTCATCACGAGCTGGAGATCCTCCCACGCCTTCTTCTTCTCGTCCGGGCTCCGGAGGAGGTACGCCGGGTGGAACGTCGGCATGAGCTTCACGCCCTCGTAGCCGAACCAGCGCCCCCGGAGTCGGCTGATGGCCGTCGTCTCGCGCAGGAGGGCCTGCACCGCGATCTTGCCGAGCGCCACGATCACCTTCGGACGGACGGCGCCGATCTGGCGGCGCAGGAACGGCTCGCAGGCCTCCATCTCGTCGGGCTCCGGGTTGCGGTTCTCCGGCGGCCGGCACTTCACCACGTTCGCGATGTAGACGTCCTCGCGCCGGTAGCCCATCGCCTCGATCATCTTCGTGAGAAGCTGGCCGGCGCGGCCGACGAACGGCTCGCCCTGGCGGTCCTCGTCCGCGCCGGGGCCCTCCCCGACGAACATGAGCTCCGCGGCGGGATTCCCGACGCCGAACACGAGCTTCGTCCGGCCGGCGGAGAGCTTGCACCGCGTGCAGTCGCCGAGCTCGTCGCGGATGGCGAGCAGGGCCTCGCTGCCGCAGCCCTTGTCGGAGAGCGCGTAGGATCCCGGGCGCGGCGGCGCCAGCGGGGGCGACGGCTCGATGGGGGCCTGCGCGGGCCTCGGCGGCGGCACGGTCGGAGGAGGGGCGTCCCTCACGCCGGCGTCACGCAACCAGGCGAGGTGGCGCCCCGCCTCACGCGCGATTTGCGCGGCGACCGCGCGCCGCTGTATGACCTCGTCGCTCATCGGGAACCTCGCGAAGAAATGGGGTCCGCCTCGTTGCGTACGCCCGGACAGCCTTCCTACAATCGAGCGCAGATGAAGATCGAGCGCCTCGTCGTTTCTCTCTCGCTCGCAGCCGTCGCGCTGCTCATCCTCGCCTTCCCCTCCGACGCCCAGGCCTGGGGACCCCTCGCGCACCTCAACTTCTCGGCGCAGGCCCTCGCGAACCTCGGCGTCGTGCAGCCCGGCCTGCGCGGCGTCCTCCAGGACTTCGGCAACGAGTTCCTCTACGGCTCGCTCGCGGCGGACATCGTCGTGGGCAAGAACATGGCGCGGTTCCTCTACCACTGTCACAACTGGCGCGTCGGCTTCAACGTCTTCAAGCACGCGAAGCCCGGCAGCGAGCAGTCGTTCGCGCTCGGGTTCCTCTCGCACCTCGCCGCCGACATCGTCGCGCACAACTACTACGTGCCGTACAAGACGGTCGCGTCGTACCACAAGGCGAACACCCGCCACGCGTACTGGGAGCTCCGCTACGACCAGCGGATGGACAAGGACCTCTCCCGCGTGGCGCGGCTCGTGACGACGCGCGCGATCCGCAACCACGACGACTACCTCGAGCGCATGCTGTACGGCTCGTCGGTGATCCCGTTCGGCGTCTCGAAGCAGCTCTTCCGCTCGCTGCTCGCGGCGGCGCGCATCGGCCGGTTCGGCCAGGTGTCACGGCTCGCGCTGGCGCGGGAGCGGAACCTCACGCTCGAGCCGGACCTCGTCGTGGAGACGAACGAGATCGCGCTCCGGTCCATCCTCGGCATGCTGAACGAGGGCGAGCGCAGCGAGGCGGCCCGCGCCGACGCCACCGGCGCGCGGAACATCCGGCTCGCGACGGACCTGCGCAAGGCGCTCAAGCAGAGGACCGCGAAGAGGATCATCCACCCGCGGGACGCGCACGAGATCGCCGCGGAGACGCGGGAGAGCTTCCGGAGGGCGATCCACGGGAAGCTCGTCCTGCCGGCGTCGCTGGCGCGGCTCGCGGCGTAGGCTGCACGTGGAGTTGCGGCCCGCGCTTCGCAACTCCATCACTTCGGCTTCGGCCGCCGCGCCTCGAGCACCGGCAGGATCCAGTCGAGGATCGCCTCCGCGACCTTCTCCTTCGGCCCCTCGATCTCGGCCAGCTCCGTCGCCGACACGAGCGCCACGCGGTTCGTGTCGCTGCCGAAGCCGGCGCCGGG
>DASSQM010000591.1:0-5567 GCA_035702465.1 Anaeromyxobacter sp.
CCGTGGAGGCGGGGGGCGCCTTGCGCGAGGACTTCCGCCGCCGCGCCGTCCTCGCCGGGATCGCCGTGTTCCTCTGCGCCGCGCTGTGCGGCGCGCTCTCCTCTCGCGAGGCGCCGCTCGTGTTCGAGGGGCTCACCCGCCGCCCCTGGTCCGTCGCGCTGCACGTCGCCACGGCCGCCGCGGCGGTGAGCGCGTTCGCCTTCCTGTTCACGCGACGCGTCCGGGCCGGTCGCGCGGCGGCCGCGGCGCAGGTCGCGCTCATCGTGGTCGGCTGGGGCGCGTCGCAGTACCCGTACCTCGTCGTGCCCGACGTCACGCTCGCGTCCGCGAGCGCGCCGCGCTCCGTCCAGGTGGCGCTGCTCTGGACCCTCGCCGCCGGCGGCGCGATCCTGTTCCCGATGCTCGCGGTGCTCTTCCGGGTCTTCAAGGGCGAGCGCGCGTTCTCGGTCGTCGACCGCTCTCGCTGAGGCTATGCTCGGGCACCCCGAACCCGGAGGTCCCGATGCGCACGCTCGTCCTCTGCTGCCTCGCCGTGGCGCCGTTCCTGCCGGGCTGCCGCTGCCCGACGGTCGACTCCGGCAACCGCGGCATCGTCTTCAAGCCGCTCTCCGGCGGAACGAGCAAGGAGGTGCTCACCGAGGGGATGCACGTGATCCCGATCTGGAACAGCGTCATCCCCTACGACACGCGCGTGCACGAGATGAAGGAGGCGCTCGCGGTGCTCTCGTCGAACGGGCTCCCCATCCGCGTCGACGCGAGCGTGCGCTACCGGCCGAAGCCGGACGAGCTCTTCGAGCTCCAGACGCAGATCGGCCCCGACTACGACCAGAAGGTCGTCGCCCCCATCGTCCGCTCGGAGGGGCGGAAGGTCTTCGGGCGATACCAGCCCGAGGAGATCTACTCGACGAAGCGCGAGGAGATCGAGCGGCAGATCTACGACGAGGTCCTGAAGGCCCTCGAGGGGAAGCACGTCATCGTCGAGGCGATCCTCATCCGCGACGTCGAGCTGCCGGAGGCGATCAAGACCGCCATCGCGGACAAGCTCGCCGAGGAGCAGCGCTCGCAGAAGATGCGCTTCACGCTCGACAAGGAGCGGCAGGAGGCGCTGCGCAAGCAGATCGAGGCGGAGGGCATCCTCAAGTACCAGAACATCGTGCGGCAGGGGCTGACCGCGGAGTACCTGCAGTTCAAGGGCATCGAGGCGACGGAGCGGCTCGCGGGCAGCGCGAACGCCAAGGTGGTCATCGTGGGAGGAGGGAAGGGCGGGCTGCCGCTCATCCTGCAGACCGAGAAGTGAGGCTTCCGCCCAGGTCCGCCCTACGCGTACGGGCGCACCGGCGCGATCTGCCCCGCGAGCTTGTCCGGCTCGATCGCCGGCAGCCGGCAGAAGCCCTTCTCGCACACGTACGCAGTGGCCCGTCCGCCCGCGGCGACCTTGCCCTCCGCGACGAGGGCGAGCTTCGCGAGGCGCGCAACGCCCTCGCCCTCCTCTGCGCCCGCGAGGGCGCGGTTCGGCAGGAACGCGCGGCGGAGCACGGAGACGAACGGCTCGGGCGGAGCGCCGTCGCCGCGCGGCCACACGAGCACCACCTCGAGCGGCGTGTCCGTCGCGAAGTCGAGCGCGAGCAGCATCTCGGAGAGCGCCATCGGCTGCTCCTCGAGCGTCCGCGCGTAGTGCCGGAGCGCGCGGTCCGCGATGGCGCGCCAGCGGTCGTCGGTCGTGAACGCCGAGAGCCGCAGCGCGTTCAGCAGGGCGACCGACGCGCCCGACGGCTCGGCCCCGTCGTGCGTGGGCCTCTCGCGCGCGAGGAGCCGCTCGTGGTCCTCCGCGGTCGTGAACCACGCGCCGCCGCGCGGGTCGCCGAACAGCGCCTCGAGCCGGCCGGAGACGTCCAGCGCGGCCTCGAGCCAGCGCGCGTCGAACGTCGCCTCGTAGAGGTCGAGCAGCCCCTGCGCGAGGAACGCGTGGTCCTCGAGGAACGCCGGCACCCCCGCGTCGCCGCCGAGCCAGCTCCGCTGCAGCCTGCCGCCCTTCACCATGCGTTCGAGCACGAACTCCGCCGCCCGCCCGGCCGCCGCGACCCAGCGCGGCTCCGCGAGCGCGCGCCCGCCGAACGCGAGCGCCGAGATGGCGAGCCCGTTCCAGCCCGCGAGCACCTTCTCGTCGCGGAGGGGCCGTACGCGCCGCGCGCGCGCCTCGTACAGCCTCGCGCGCGCGCCGGCGAGCGCCTCCCACTCGTCCTCGTCCGGCCGCGGCACGAAGAGGATGTTCCGCCCCTCGAAGTTCCCCTCCGACGTCACGCCGTGGAACCGCGCGAACCGCTCGAAGTCCTTTCCCAGCAGCGCGCGCAGCTCGCGCTCCTCCCAGACGAAGAAGCGCCCCTCCACGCCCTCCGAGTCCGCGTCCGTTGCGGAGTACAGCCCTCCCTCCGGCGACGTCATCTCGCGCACGAGGTAGTCGAGCGTCTGGCGCGCGACGCGCGCGAAGTCAGGGCGCCCCGTCACCTGCCACGCCTCCGCGTACGCCACGGCGAGGAGCGCGTTGTCGTACAGCATCTTCTCGAAGTGCGGGACGAGCCACTCCGCGTCCGTGGAGTAGCGGTGGAACCCGCCGCCGAGCTGGTCGTGGATCCCCCCGGCCGCCATCTTCTCGAGCGTGACGGTCGCCATGCGCAACGGCTCGGGATCGCGCGTGCGTCGGTGCGCGCGGAGCAGGAGCCGGACGGGCAGGTTCGAGGGGAACTTCGGCGCTCGGCGAAGCCCGCCGTGCACGGGATCGAACGTGCGCCGCACGGCCTCCACCGCCTCGCGGATCGGCTGCGCGCCCGGCGCGGTCTCCGCCGGCGCGCCGGCGCTGCCGAGCGCGGTGCGCAGGGCCTCGACGAGCGAGCCCGTCGCGCCCCGCACGCGCTCGGGGTCGTTCGCGTACACCTGCGCGATCTCCTCGAGGATGCCGAGGAAGCCCCGCTGCATCCCGCGCGCGCCGTCGCGCGGCGGGAAGTAGGTCCCGGCGAAGAACGGCTCCTTGTCCGGCGTGAGCCACACGCTCATCGGCCAGCCGCCGCCGCCCGTGAGGAGCTGGACCGCGGTCATGTAGATCGCGTCGACGTCCGGCCGCTCCTCGCGGTCGACCTTGATCGGTACGAACCGCTCGTTGAGGACCCGCGCGATGTCCTCGTCCTCGAACGACTCGCGCTCCATCACGTGGCACCAGTGGCACGTGGCGTAGCCGACGGAGAGGAACACGGGCTTTCCGGCGCGCCGCGCCTCCGCGAACGCCTCGTCGCCCCACGGCCACCAGTCGACCGGGTTGTGCGCGTGCTGGAGCAGGTACGGGCTGCGCTCGAGCGCGAGCCGGTTGGTGAAGCGCGGCTTGCCGTCCCGGAGGTGATGCGTGCGAGGCTCGTAGGCCGGGCCCCGCGCGCGAACGGCGTCGGCGAGCCGCCGGGCGAGCGCCTCGTCGCGCGGCGCCGCTCCCGGAAGCGTCTCGAGCATCCCGTGGGCTTAACCGCCACGGGGCGTCGGGGCCGCTCGAATCCGCTCGGAGCCGGCGCGCCCCGGCAGCAGCCCTAGAACAGCTCCTCCAGGGCCCGCGCGATGCGCTCCTCGATCTCCTTGCGCACCTGGCGCGCCGCGAGGACGGTCTCCTCGAGGGCTGCCTGGAGGTCTGCCGCGGGGCCGCCCGGGATCACGCGGAGGGCATCGCGCGGGAGGCGCTCGACCACCCCCACGGCGTCTCCCTCCTTGCGCCCGCCCTGGAGCAGGACGAGGTGCCTGGGCGCATCTTCCATCCCACGGAAGGTAGGCACGGCGGGCGACCGGGTCGATCACCCCTTGACGACGCCCATCGGCTCGAGCCGCGCGACGAGGCGCGAGATCCCCGCCCCGTCCATGACCGCGACGACCTGCGCGACGTCCTTGTAGGCCTCGCTCATCTCCTCCGCGAGCGTCTTCTTCCCGCGCGAGATGACCTCGATGCCCCTCTCCGCGAGCTCCTTCGCGATCGACCTGCCGCGCCCGCGCCGGAGCGCCTCGCTGCGGGAGAGGAGCCGGCCCGCGCCGTGGCAGGAGCTGCCGAACGTGTCGGTCATCGCCTTCGCGGTGCCGGCGAGCACGTACGAGTAGCGGCCCATGTCCCCCGGGATGAGCACGGGCTGGCCCACCTCGCGGTACGGCGCCGGCACGCGCGGATCGCCGGGCCCGAACGCGCGCGTCGCGCCCTTGCGGTGGACGAGCACGCGGCGGCGGACGCCGTCGACCTCGTGCTCCTCGTGCTTCGCGACGTTGTGGCACACGTCGTAGAGGAGCCGCGCGCCGAGCTCGCGCTCGGAGATGCCGAGCGCCCGGAGGAGCGCGCGCACGGCGAGGCCCGTCATGACCTGCCGGTTCGCCCACGCGAAGTTCGCCGCGGCCTGCATGGCGCCGAGGTAGCGGCGCCCCACGTCGCTCGTCGCCGGCGCGCAGGCGAGCTGCCGGTCCGGGAGCTTCGCGTAGTCCGCGCCCCAGGAGGCGAGGCGCGGCGCGAGCTCGGCGAGGAACTCGTCGCACACCTGGTAGCCGAGCCCGCGCGACCCGGAGTGGATCTGGATCGCGGCCGCGCCGGGGAGGAGCCCGAACGCCTCGGCCGCAGCGCCGTCGTAGATCTCCGCCACGCGATCCACCTCGAGGAAGTGGTTCCCGCTGCCCAGCGTGCCGAGCTGGTCCGCGCCGCGCAGGCGGGCGCGCTCGGAGACCGCGTCCGGGTCGGCGCCGGGGAGCCGCCCGCGCTCCTCGCAGCGCTCGGCGTCGTCCGACGCGGCCCGGAACCCGCGCCGCACCGCCCAGCGCGCGCCCTCCGAGAGCACCTCGTCCATCTCGCGGTCGGAGAGCGCCGGGATGGCGTGGCTCGCGCCGACGCCGGTGGGCACGTCGCGGTAGATCTGCGACGTGACGGCGTGGAGGTTCGCGCGCACGACCTCCGCGTCGATCGCGGTGGTGACGACCCGCACGCCACAGTTGATGTCGTACCCGACCCCGCCGGGCGAGACGGCGCCCTCGTCCGCGTCCACCGCCGCGACGCCGCCGATCGGGAATCCGTACCCCCAGTGGAGGTCGGGCATCGCCAGCGAGAAGCGGAGGATGCCGGGGAGGTGCGCCACGTTCGCGACCTGGCCGAGCGCGGGGTCGTCCGGCGCGGGCGGGCCGGCGCTGTAGATGCGCCCCGGGACCTTCATCCGCCCCTCGCGCGGGATCTCCCAGAGGTCGCCCTCGATGCGTCTCAGGTGCATGGCCGCCCCAGCGCTCAGATGTCGAACACCATCTGCGCCACCCACCCGCAGCCCTCCGGCTCGAGCCGCGCGGCGTGCCACGTGACCGCCTTCACGTCCGCGCCCTCCGCGTGGCGCTCCGGATCGTAGCGCGCGAAGCCGACCGTCGCCTCGGCGCCGCCCGGGCCGACGCGGTGGACCTCGACCTCCGCCGGGACGAGGCGCTCGGTCGCGAAGCGGAAGAGGAGCTCGCGCAGGAGCGCCACGGCGGCGTCGGCGAAGCCGCCGCCGGGCGCGGTAGCGACGCGCTCCTCCCGCTCG
>DASSQM010000592.1:0-4313 GCA_035702465.1 Anaeromyxobacter sp.
GCGACGGCGCCGCGGCTTGCGCGCGGGCCAGCCGAACCGGGCGAGATCGACGCGGCCGCGCTCGTCGAAGCGGATGCCCTCCCGCTCGAGGAGGCGTTGCTGCACCGCCGCCCCCACCGGATCGAGGATCGAGATCGCCGCTTTCGTGCGCGGGCGCGCGCCGAGGACGCGCTGCCACGGCACGTCGTGCCTCGCGCCCCGCAGCGCCGCGAGCGCGTACCCCACCTGCCGCGCGCCGCGCGGCTTCCCCGCCGCCTTCGCGACGTCGCCGTACGTGGTCACGCGTCCGCGGGGGATGCGGCGGATGATGCGGTAGTAGAGGGTCCAGCCGGCGGGTAGGGGGCGCACGCGCGCGCAGGCTAGACCGAGGAGCCGACGAGGTCGAGGTCGGGGTCGGAATCGCGCTCGGGGTCCGGGTCGAGGTCGGGGTCGGGGTCGGGGTCGCGCTCGGGGTCGGGGTCGGGGCCGCTGTCGCCCCCGCGTCGACGTTTCCCTTTCCGCCCGCGCGACCCCGCGCTAGCTTTCCCGCCCATGAGAACGACTCGCCTCGCGCCGCTCCTCCTCCTCGCCGGCTCGCTCGCGGCCGGATGCGGCTATCAGTCCATCCCGCAGTCCGAGAACGCCGTCTCCGCCGCCTGGGCGGAGGTGCAGAACCAGTACCAGCGGCGGGCGGATCTCGTGCCGAACCTGGTCGAGACGGTGAAGGGCTACGCGGCGCACGAGAAGAGCACGCTCGAGGCGGTGGTGAACGCGCGGGCGCAGGCGACGCAGGTGAAGCTGTCCGTCGACCAGCTCACGCCGGAGAACGTGAAGAAGTTCGAGGCGGCGCAAGGCGAGCTGCGGAGCGCGCTCGGCCGCCTGCTCGCCGTCGCCGAGAACTACCCGCAGCTCAAGGCGAACGAGAACTTCCGGGACCTCCAGGCGCAGCTCGAGGGGACCGAGAACCGGATCACCATCGCGCGCCGCCGCTACATCGACGAGGTACGGCGCTTCAACGATCTCGTCACCGTGCCGCCCACGAGCTGGACGAACGCGATGTTCTACAAGAAGCAGGCGAAGGCGCAGTTCACCGCCACGACCGAGGGCGCCGAGAAGGCGCCGCAGGTGAAGTTCTGAGCCGCACCCGCGCGGCCGCCGCCCTCGCTGCCGTCGCGCTCGCCGCGTCGGCGCGCGCCGCGGCGACCATCCCGCCGCTCACCGGTCCGGTCGTCGACACGGCCGGGCTCCTCGACCGCGCCGCCGCGCAGCGCCTCGCGCGCCTCGCGGTCGCCGCCCGCGCGGGCGAGGGCGGCCAGGGCGTTCAGCTCCAGTACCTCGTCGTCCCCTCGCTCGACGGCGAGCCCATCGAGGAGTACTCGATCCGCGTCGCCGAGGCGTGGCGCATCGGCACGAAGGGCAAGGACAACGGCGTCCTCGTCACGGTCGCGGTGCAGGACCGGGCCGTGCGCATCGAGGTGGGCGGCGGGCTGGAGGGGGGCCTCACCGACGCGCAGGCCTCCCGCATCATCCGCAACACCGTCGTCCCGGAGTTCCGTGCGGGGCGATACGGCGACGGCCTCTACGACGCCGGCGTCCAGATCCTGTCCGCGCTCGGCGCGCTGCCCGCCGACGTCCGCCAGGGGGCGCGCGCGCCGCGCCGCGGCCCCGCCTTCGGCGGGCTCCCCATCGGGCTCCTCATCGCGCTCGTCGTCATCGTGTCGATCGTCGGGCGCATCGCGAGCGGGTTCGGCCCGCGGCGGCGCCGCATGTGGTGGGGCGGCGGCCCGTGGATCGGCGGCGGCTGGGGCGGCGGGGGCGGATGGGGCGGCGGTGGGGGCGGAGGCGGGTGGTCGGGCGGCGGCGGCGGCTTCTCGGGCGGCGGCGCGTCGGGGCGGTGGTGATGAGGACGAGCGCCGCAGGAACGGAGGAACGCGCCATGGCCGTCGAGCGTTGGTTCGGCGCGGAGGCGCGCGATCGCATCGCCGGGGCGGTGAGGCGCGCGGAGGCGCTCTCGCGCGGGCAGATCGTCCCCGCGGTGGTGGAGAAGAGCGACGCCTATCCCGAGGCGCGGTTCCGCGGCGCGGTGCTCGGCGCGGCGATCGCGACGGCCGCCGTCCTGGCGCTGCACCTGCCGCTCACCCTCGGCGAGCTGCCGCTCGTGCAGCTCGCCGCCGGGATCGCGGGCGGCCTCCTCGCGCTCTGGGACCCGGTGGAGCGCCTGCTCGTCGGCCGCCGCGCCATGGATCAGGCCGTCCGCGCGCGGGCGCTCCGCGCCTTCCACGAGAACGGGCTGCAGCGCACGGCGGAGGGCACGGGCGTCCTCGTCTTCGCGTCCCTCTTCGAGCGCCACGCGGTCGTCCTCGGCGATCGCGGCATCCACGAGCGGATGGGCGACGGGGAGTGGGACCGCGCGCTCGCGGCGCTCGTCGCCGGGATGCGCGCCGGGGATCCGGCCCGCGGGTTCGTCGACGCGATCGCGCTCGTCGGGGCGCGGCTCGCGGCTCACTTCCCGCGCGATCCGTCCGCGAAGGCGCCCCTCAACGAGCTCGAGGACGCGATCCGCGTCTCGCCGACGTGAATGAAGTCCGGCTAGGCGATCCAGCGCCGGAGGCGCGAGACGAGCCCGGGGCGCTCCGGCCTCGGCGCGAGCGGCCCCACGAGCCGCACCACCGCGGCCGTGACGTTGTCCGGCGTCCCGCGCTCGTTCGCGGCGCCGACGAGCCCGCGGCACGCCTCCGCCGCGCCGCGGTCGCGCACCATGGCGCCGATCTCCTCGTCCGAGAGCACGTTGTGGAGCCCGTCGCTGCACAGGACCAGCACGTCGCCCTGCTCGAGCGAGCGGGTGATCCGGTCGCGGCTCACGATGAGCTCGCGCCCGACGCTGCGCGTGAGCGTGCTGCGCTCCGGGTGCGTGCGCGCCCGCTCCGCCGAGAGGAGCCCCATCCGCACGCGCTCCGCCGCGACGGTGTGGTCCTTCGTGAGCTGCGTGACTGCGGTGCCGCGCACGAGGTACAGGCGGGAGTCCCCCACGTGCACGGCCGTGAGCTCGCCGCGGTCGACCGCCGCCGCGGTGAGGGTCGTCGCCATGCCGCGCAGCTCCGGGACCACCATGGCGCGGTCGTAGATCTCGATGTTCGCCTGCTGCACGGCGCGGTAGAGGCGCTGGCCGGGCGCCATCGACGCGGGCTCCTCGCGGAACGCGCGCAGCGTCACCTCGACGGCCATCTCGCTCGCCGCCTCGCCGCCCTCGTTGCTCGAGACGCCGTCCGCCACGACGAGCACGGCGCACGCCGGGGTCTCCGGCCACGCGCCGCAGGCGTCCTCGTTGTGGTCGCGCGCCGTGCCGACGTCGGTGAGCGCCGCGAGGTCGAGCTCGAAGTCGGTCACGGGGACCCCTCGCGCCCCGAAAAAATTGCGGCGCGCGCCGCGCGCACACTAGGCTGTCGCCATGGCATCGCTGGGCCCGGTCCGCTGATGCGCGATCTCCTCGTCGGCGACCGGCTCGACCAGTACCAGCTCGTCGAGCTCCTCGCGCGGAGCGGCATGGCGTCCATCTTCAAGGGCGTCGACACGGAGTCCGGCCAACCCGTCGCGCTCAAGATCCCGCACGTCCAGTACGAGAGCGACGTCGTGTTCTCCGAGCGGTTCCGCCGCGAGGAGGAGATGGGCCAGCGCCTCGAACACCCGAACATCGTCAAGATCCTGAAGCCGCGCGAGAAGAGCCGGATGTACATGGCGATGGAGTACGTCGACGGCAAGTCGCTCCGTGCCATCATGCGGGAGAAGGAGCCGATCCCCACCGAGAGGGCCCTCGACATCGCCTGTCAGGTCGCCGACGCGCTCCGTTACCTCCACGACAACGGCGTCGTGCACCGGGACATCAAGCCCGAGAACGTGCTCCTCACCGCGGACGGCCGCGTGAAGATCCTCGACTTCGGCATCGCGCTGTTCGCCTCGGAGCGGCGGCTCACCTGGATGGGCCTCTCGAACGCGGTCGGAACGCCGGACTACATGGCGCCCGAGCAGATCCGCGGGCGCCGCGGAGACCCGCGCACGGACGTCTACGCGGTCGGCACGCTGCTCTACGAGATGCTCACCTGCAACCTCCCGTACGACAGCGCGAACCCCCGCGCGCTGCTCCGCGCGAAGACCACGCAGGACCCGCGGCCGCCGAGCTACTTCGTCCCCGGGTTCGATCCGCACCTCGAGGCGATCCTTCTCAAGGCCATCGAGCGCGACCCGCGCGACCGCTACGGCAGCGCGAAGCAGCTCCTCGAGGACCTGCGGAACCCCGCCGCCGTGCCGCCCTGGGACCCGACCGCCCGCCGGCCGCG
>DASSQM010000593.1:0-2425 GCA_035702465.1 Anaeromyxobacter sp.
GATCGCCTCGGACGAGGGACGCAAGGCCCTGGAGCTCGCCGCGGCGACGCGGCCCGCCGTCGTCGTGCTCGACCTCGTCACCGGGGGCATGGACGGCTGGGAGTTCCTCGAGCGCCGCGCCGCGGAGCCGGCCCTGAGCGACGTGCCGGTCATCGTCGTGACGGGCTCGAGCCGCGAGCTCCCGGGCCAGGCCACCGCGGTCTTCCGCAAGCCCGTCGATCCCCGCGCGCTCCTCGACAAGGTCGGCGCGATCGTCCGCTCCGCGACGTCGTGAGCCCGGCGGGGCGCCGGATCGGGTAAGTTGTCGCGCATGAGAGCCGTCGCCGTCTTCGCGGCGGAGCGCCAGCTCCGCGTGGTCGATCACCCCGAGCCCCAGATCCTCTCCGCCACGCAGGTGGCCCTCCGCATCCACGAGGTCGGCATCTGCGGGACCGACCGCGAGATCGCGGCCGGCGCCCACGGGGCGCCCCCCGAGGGCGAGCGGTCCCTCGTCATCGGTCACGAGGCGCTCGGCGAGGTCGTCGAGGTGGGCACGTCCGTGACGCGCCTCAAGAAGGGTGACCTCGTCGTACCGACGATGCGGCGGCCGTGCCGCGACATGCACTGCCGCGCCTGCGGTCACGGCTGGCCGGAGTTCTGCACCACGGGCGAGTTCCTCCAGCGCGGCATCCGCGGGCTGCACGGGTTCTTGGCCGAGCGCGTCGTGGACGAGCAGCGCTACATGGTGCCCGTCGCGGCGGAGCTGCGCGACGTGGCGGTGCTGACGCAGCCGCTCAGCGTCGCCGAGGCGGCGCTCCGCCAGGTGGACGACTACCAGCGCCGCCTGCCGTGGGCCGAGGAGCTCCAGGGGCACGGGGGCCGCAACCCGGAGCGGGTCGCGGTCGTGATCGGCGCCGGACCGGTCGGCGCGCTCGCCGCGCTGGCGCTCCGCGTTCGGGGATGGGAGACGTTCATCCACTCCCGCGAGCCTCGGGGGAAGAAGTCCGCACTCGCCGAGGCGTTCGGGATCGGGTGGTCGTCGCGCCGCGAGGAGACCATGGAGGAGCTCGCGAAGCGCGTCGGCCCGATCGACCTCGTCCTCGAGGCCTCCGGCGCGTCGCCGCTCGCGTTCGAGGCGCTGCCGGCGCTCGGCCCGAACGGCGTGTTCGTGTTCACCGGCATCCCCGGCCGCAAGGCGCCCGTCCCGCGCGAGCTCGGCAACGTGATGCCCGGGATCGTGCTGCGCAACCAGGCGGTGCTCGGGGTCACGAACCCGTCCGTGGACGCGTACCGCGCGGCGGCCCAGGACCTCGCGCTCTTCGCGCGCCGCTGGCCGACGCTCGTCCCCCAGCTCATCGGCGAGCGCCGCCCGATGGCGGACGCGCCCGCGGTGCTCGAGGGGCCGGCGCGGGGGTTCAAGGAAGTGCTGACGGTGGAGGCGTGATTCCGCAGCGCACTCGAGGGGGTGCCGCTGTGACGGCCGCTACCGCCCCCCACCCTGCGCCGTCGTCGCGTCCTGCTTTGCGTCCGTCCCGGCCGGCGGCGGCGGGAGCTGCTCCGCCGTCAGCTTCCCCCCCGTGAACGGCACGCCGTTCACCACGTAGGTGGGCGTCGCCTTCACGCCGACGGCGAGGCCGGCGGTGACGTCGGCCTCGATGCGGCGCTGCGTGCCGGGGGAGCGGAAGCACGCAGAGAAGCGGCCGACGTCGAGCCCCACCTCGCGGACGATCTCGTCGAGCGGGCGCTTCTCCTTCTGGTTCCGGAAGAGCGCGTCGTCCATCGCCGAGAACTTCCCCTGCTCCTCGGCGCACACCGCCGCGGCGGCGAGCGCGCACGCGTCCTTGTGGATCGCGCGCGGCACGGCGCGGTTGCAGGTCGGGTCGAGCGGGAAGTGCTTCTTCACGAGCTTCACGTCCGGACGCTCGGCGAGGAGCGCCTTCAGGTCCTCGTGCGCGAGCGCGCAGTAGGGACACTCGTAGTCGCTGAACTCGACGACGACGACGGGCCCGCCGGACGTGGCCGGTACAGGGTGAGCGGCCCTCGCCTGCGCCTGCGGCGTGGCGGGCTTGCGCTCCCAGTAGCGGGGGTACGCGGCGGCGAGGACCGCGACCGCGGCGACGCCGGCGAGGGCGAGCGCGGCCGTGCGCCCGGGCCGCGCGCCGAGCACCGCGGCGTCGGCGCGCACGGCCTGCGAGACCCCGCGCGGCAGGGTCGCGCGCCAGGCGGAGGCGAACAGGATCGCCGACGCGACCCAGGAGCCGGCGCACAGGAGGCACAGCGCGCCGATCGCGAGCTCGGACAGCGCGGCGAGGACCAGCGCGACCGCCGTCATCGACCCGCCGAGGACGAACAGGAGCCCGGCGGGCCAGGTCTCGTGCGGCCTCGACCCGCGGAGCCCCGAGGCCGCGAGCACGAGCGCGACGAGGTAGGCGAAGCCGCCCCACAC
>DASSQM010000594.1:0-2204 GCA_035702465.1 Anaeromyxobacter sp.
AGACGAAGACGCGGCTCGCGTCGAACAGGGGCTTCACGTCCGGAACGTACCCGTGCACGCGCACCGACGACGACGCGAGCTGCCGGATGCGCTTCGGGACGTCGCTCCCCACGACGCGAAATACGACGTCCGGGAGCCGGCGCTGCACGAGCGGCAAGATGCGCTCGACGAACCACTCGACCGCGTCGGCGTTCGGCGCGTGCGAGAACGCGCCGATGAACATCACGTCACGGCGCGCGGCCCACGGGCGCGACGTCTGCTCGCAGGCGTGGATGTTCGGCAGGACCTCGATGCGCGCGCCCGGGACCTCTCGTAGGAGGGCCGCCCGCTCCTCCGAGGTCACCGTCAGCGTGAGGTCGGAGCACGTGGTGTGGAGGAGCTCGAGGCGGCGGTAGCGCCCCGCATCCGCGCGCGCCTCCTCGTTGCCCGTCACGGCGGCGGCGCGCTCGAGGCGGACCCAGTGCAGGTCTACCGTGTCGTAGATGACCTTGGCGCGCAGGGCGTACGCGCGCACCGGCATGAGGTACCGCTCCGCCGCTTGCGGCGACGAGAGGAGTGCCACGCCGTACTCGCGGCCATGGGTGGCGAGGTGCTTCGCGGCGGCGTCGAACCCGTGCAGGATCTCGACGCCGAGGCGACGCACCGCGCGTTTGTGTCGGCGCCGCCACCCTCCGTCGTCGGAGACGAACGTGATCTGGTGACCGAGGTCGCGGAGGAGCCGCAGGATCGCGAACATCCGGACCGAGGCCGAGTCCATGTCGGGCGTCGGCACGCGGCGGTCCACGACGAGCACGCGCCGCGCCTGCGTGCGGTCGGCGAAGTCGCCCGCGCGATCGAGGCCGCCCCGCACCGCGGGCGACATCTGGATGTGCGCGAGGACCGGCCGGCGCGCCTCGGCGCTCGGAACCGCGTAGCGCGCGAGCGAATCCGGGACGCCCGCCGCGGCGCCGCGCTGGCGCGCGAGGTGGTCGGCGATCTCGAACCGCGCGCTCGGCGCCCTGCGCTCGCGCGCGCCGTGGCGCAGGAAGTGGACGAACGGGTTCTTCCCGCTGCCCCCGGAGTACGGGTACTGCTCGAGGTAGTACGACGTGTCGAAGAACGGGTTGGGATCGAACCCGGCGGCGGCGCCGCGGAGCAGGTAGTGGAAGATCGGGGTCCGCCGCGCGAACGCGTCGTCCGGGCACTGGCTCCGGTAGTAGTCGCGGTCGAACAGCCGCGAGCGCCGGATCAGGATCGCATACTTGCAGGCGCGCAGGGCGGCGCGGATGGACAGTGGCACCGATCGCACGGCGCGCCAGGGGGTGGCAAAGACGCCACCGGAGCCCGACGCGCGGGGATCGAACGAGTGCCAGGATTCCATGGATTGGTTTGCCGTCCCTCCGAGAGACGCGCCTAGACTACCAGAGAGGTGGAATAGGCGATGACATCTCTTCTCCACGTCTGTCTGTGGCCGACCGGAGCGTTCGTCACCTGACCGTTGGGAGGTCGCCTGACACGCACAGGCCCGCCCGGTCCGCCGTGCGCATCCCCCGCCGGGGTGGGGCCGCTCAGGCCGGGCGCAGGAACACGATCCGCTGCAGCGGATCCGCCGCGCAGGCGCGATCCCCCGCGACGGACCACTCGGTCCAGTTCCGCGCGATGTAGTCCAAGGAGATCGACGCGTCGCCGTACGTGACCTCGCCACCCACCGGTGGACGGTTGTGCGGCGTGAACGCGAACCCCGATCTCGCGTGGTCCCGCTTCATGCGCGCGACGTCGACGGCGTTCTGCTGCTGCGGGTGGTAGTCCCAGTACTCCACGGGGCGCACCGTCACGGCACACAGGCCGTCTCGAGCGACGCTCCGCCGGAGCGCGCCCATGACCGCCTTCGCCGTGCGCTCCGAGAGGTGGGTCAGCACGGAGAACGCGTAGACGAGCTCGAACGTCACGCCGGGGAACGGCGCGCCAGTCGGCACCTCGTCGCAGGGCGCCAGGTGCGCCCGCACGCGGTACCGCCCGCACAGCGCGAGCGAGCTCTCCCACGCGTCGCATCCCCAGATCCGATCGGGTGACGAGAACTTGTACATCAGCCGGATGAGCCTCCCCCACCCGCACCCGTAGTCGAGGATCCGCGCGCCGTCGAGCGGCCGGCCCGCGAGCGCGCGGAACGCGCCGGCCACCTCTCGGACGAAGCTCAGGCTCTGCGCGAGCAGCGCGGCGCCGGA
>DASSQM010000595.1:0-5005 GCA_035702465.1 Anaeromyxobacter sp.
GCGGACTGCTTCTCCCACAGCGCGAGCGCGAGATCGATGCGGGCGGGCGCCTCGTCCGCCGTGCCGCGCGCCGCCCTCGCGCGCCGCTCCAGCGCGGCGACGGCGGTCTCGACGGGCGCGGGCGCCGCCCCGGGCGCCTGCGCCGGGGCCGCGGGGTCCGCGGCGGGGAAGGTCCGCCCGTCCCCGCGCGCGTCCGCGAGCCGGAGCACGAAGCCGAACCGGCCGGACTGGTGGCAGAGCTTCACGAGGATGCGGTTCGCGCCCTTGCGCAGCGTGACGTCCGCCGCGCGCTGGTCGAGCCGGGCCGGGTGGTACCCCGGATCCGACAGCGCGAGGACGCCGTTCACGAACACCTTCGCCGCGCCGCTGCCGCCAAACCAGAGCCGCACGCGCTCGTCGCGCGCCGCCTCGACCAGCGCGAGCGCGTACGCCACCACCTCGCGCGACGGGCGCAGCGCGGCGCCCAGGTGGACGAACCCGTCCACCACCGCCTCCTGCGGCAGCTCCCGCCACGCGACCTCGCGCACCTTTCCGGGCATGGCCGCGGCGAGGTCGATGCCGCGCTCCGGAGGGAATGCGGTCTCGAAGCCCTTCTTCCCCTCGTCGTCGAACGGTCCCGCCACGCGCCACGCCTGCACGAAGCCCATCCGGCGCAGGAGCGCGGCGCTGCGCCGCGGGTTTCCGCGCGCGCGCTCGAGGTCGGCGAGCCGTACGCGGGCGAGCGCGCGCACCTCGGGGTGCGCGGCGCGATCGTCCGCGGTCTGCGCGAGGACGGCCGCGATGCGCGAGAGGTCCGGCGCCTCGTCGGCGAGCGCCGCGAGCTCCCCGACGAGCCCGACGCCGCGCGGTCCGCGCCGATCGCGCGCGAGCTCGGCGGCGAGCGCGCCGAGGCGCTCGCCCGCGGGGTCCGCCGCGCGGGGCGCGGTGCGGGACGGCGGCGGCCGCTGCCCCCGCGCCGGGTGGCCGGGCGAGGCGGCGAGCGCCGCCGAGGCGGCGAGGGCTGCGAGGGCGAGGGACGGGGACATCGGGCGGAACCCTACTCTGCCCGGGCGAGGGCGACGACCACGACCGAGCGGGCGCCCGCCCGCCGGAGCGCGGCGGCGGCGGCGTCGGCAGTGGCGCCGGTGGTGACGACGTCGTCCACGAGCACGACGTCGCGGCCCGCGAGCGCTCCGCCCGCGGCCTCGAACGCGCCGGCCACGTTGCGGGCGCGCTCCGCCCGCGTGCGGCCGACCTGCGGGGCCGTCTCGCGGACCCTGCGCAGCACCGCCCGCAGCCGCCGCCCCGACGCGCCGGAGGCGCGGGCGAGGTGGTCGGCGAGGAGCGCCGCCTGGTCGTAGCCGCGCTCGATGCGCCGGCCGCGCGCGAGCGGGACGGAGACGATCGAGGCGCCCGGGTCGACCGGCGCACGGGAGGCGAGCCACGCGCCGAGCGGCCGCGCCAGCGCCGGGCGGTTCCGGTACTTGAGCGCGTGGATCGCGTCGGCGAGCGGGCCGCCCATGAGGCCCCCGGCGCGCACCGCGTCGAACGCGGGCGGGTCGGCGCTGCACGCGCCGCAGAGCGCGCCCGGCCCCGGCTGGCCGCAGCGCGCGCACCCGGGCGGCACGGGGTCCACCGCCTCGAGGCAGACGCCGCAGAACGCGCCGCCCGCGATCGCCTCGCCGCACGCGGCGCACCGCGGCGGGTAGACGAGGTCGAGGAGCGCGCCGACGGCGGCGCGGCCGAGCTCGGAGACGCGCACGCGCTACCTCGTCACGAGCCCGAGCCCCTTCATCTCGCGGGGCTGCGGGAGGCCCATCACCTGGAGGATCGTCGGGGCGACGTCGGCGAGGATGCCCTTCGCGCGGAGCTTCGCGCCGCGGAAGTCCGGGTCGGCGAGGATGAACGGCACGGGGTTGAGCGTGTGCGCGGTGTGCGGCTCGCCGGTGACCGGATCCGTCATCAGCTCGCAGTTCCCGTGGTCGGCCGTGACGAGCATGGCCATGCCCTGGGCGCGCGCGGCCTGCCAGAGCCGGCCCAGGCACTCGTCGACGACCTTCACGGCCTGTACGGCGGCCCCGAGG
This sequence comes from Anaeromyxobacter sp., assembly GCA_035702465.1. GTDB lineage: Bacteria > Myxococcota > Myxococcia > Myxococcales > Anaeromyxobacteraceae > Anaeromyxobacter. The sequence continues at coordinate 2,064 of DASSQM010000595.1, forward strand.
ATGCCCGTGTGGCCCACCATGTCCGGGTTCGCGAAGTTGACGAGCACGAAGCCGTACTGGCCCGTGGCGAGCGCCGCGACGAGCTTGTCCGTCACCTCGCGCGCGCTCATCTCGGGCTTCTGGTCGTAGGTCTTCACGTCGCGCGGCGACGGCACGAGGATGCGGTCCTCGTTCGGATAGACCGTCTCGCGCCCCCCGTTGAAGAAGAAGGTGACGTGCGCGTACTTCTCGGTCTCGGCGCAGCGGAGCTGCTTCAGCCCGGCGCGCGCCACGATCTCGGGGAAGATCTCGGAGAGGTCCTGCGGCGGGAACGCGACGGGCAGCCCGAACGTCTTGTCGTACTCGGTCATGCACACGTACGCGGACAGCTTCGGCACGTGCCGCCGCTCGAAGTCGTGGAAGCCGGGCTGCGTGAACGCGCGCGTGATCTCGCGCGCGCGGTCCGCGCGGAAGTTGAAGAAGAGGACGGCGTCGCCGTCGCGCACCGGGCCGACCGGCTTCCCGTCGCCGTTCACGACCACCGTGGGCTTCACGAACTCGTCGCCCTCGCCGCGCCCGTACGCCGCCTCCATCGCGGCGACGCCGGAGGGCGCCTTCAGCCCCTCGCCGTCGACGAGGGCTCCCCACGCGAGCGCCACGCGGTCCCAGCGCTTGTCCCGGTCCATCGCGTAGTAGCGGCCGGTGACGGTGGCGACCTTCCCGTACGCCCTCTCGCGCAGCCGCTTCTCGACGTCGGCGAGGTAGCCGAGCCCGGCGCGCGGGGGCGTGTCGCGGCCGTCCATGAACGCGTGCACGAACGCGCGCGGCACGCCCTCGCGGCGGGCGAGCTCGAGGCACGCGTGCAGGTGCTCCACGTGGCTGTGGACGCCGCCGTCGGAGACGAGGCCCATGAGGTGGAGCGCCGTTCCGGACTCCTTCGCGCGGCGGCACGCCATGAGCAGCGCGTCGTTCCCGAAGAACGAGCCGTCCTCGATGGCGCGGTTGATGCGGACGAGGTCCTGGTAGACGATGCGGCCCGCGCCGAGGTTCGTGTGGCCGACCTCGGAGTTCCCCATCTGCCCCTCCGGGAGCCCCACCGCGAGGCCGCTCGTCTCGAGGGCGGTGGATGGGTACTCGCGAACGAGCGCGTCCACGCTGGGCGTCCCGGCGACGGCGATGGCGTTCGCCTCGCGCTCCTTCCGGATGCCCCAGCCGTCGAGGACCACGAGCAGGACCGGCTTCGTCTTCGGCACCTTGGGCTCCCTTCGTCCGGGCGCGGACGTTCGTTGATCTCAGGCTTTCCGCACCCGCGCCACGAAAAACGACCGCCCGCTCATCTATGGTACGGCTCCCCGCGCAGGATCGTGAGGGCGCGGTAGAGCTGCTCGACGAGGACGAGCCGCGCGAGGCGGTGGGCGAGCGTCATGCGCGACAGGGCGAGGGTCTCGGCCGCGCGCTCGCGGACGGCGGGGGCGAGGCCGTCGGCGCCCCCGACCACGAGCGCGACGTCCTGCCCGCGCTCGAGCCAGCGCGCGAGGCGCCGCGCGAACTCGGCGCTCGTCTCCTCCTCGCCGCGCTCGTCGAGCGCGACGAGCCGCTCCCGGTCGCCCACCTTCGCGAGGATCGACTCCGCCTCCTCCTCGCGGGCGCGCGGCGTCCCGGCGTGCCTCCTCGCCTCGGGCACCTCGGCGATCTCGAACCGCACGTGCCGGGCGATGCGGCGCGCGTACTCCTCGATCGCGGGCGCGTACAGGCCGGAGCGGTCCTTCCCGACGGCGACGACGCGGATCCTCATCGCGAGCCGTCCCGCCGTCAGCGCCCGCACCGAGGGGGGGCGTCGATGGACGCGTCCTCCGCCCGCTCGACGAGCGCGATCCCGAGCGCGCGCGGGTCCACCCCCGCCCCGCCGGCGTCGAGGTCCGCTGCCGTCGTCGACGCGGGCTCGCCGTCCGGGCGGAACGTCTGCACGATGCGCAGCCTGCGCCCGTCGATCATCGCCTCGCGGACGTAGCGGACGACGCGCCCGTGCTCGTCGGTCTCCACCGTGCGCGCGAGCTCGCCCTCGCAGCCGGGGAAGGAGCGCGACATCGAGCGCGGCCGGCCGGCGAGCGCGCCGGCGTCGCCGGACGCGGCGGCCCCGGGCGCGGCGTCCTCGCCACGCGCCTTCGCCCCGGCTCGGCGGACCCCCGCCGCCTCCTGCTCGACGGCCCGGCGGCGCGGCTCGGCGGCGGCCTTCGCAGCGTCGGCCGTCGCCGCGGCGGGCGGCGGGGACGGCGCGGCAGCCCGGGCCGCCGGCGGCGCCTCCGCGACCGCGGGAGGAGCCGCAGGCCGCGGCGCAGGCGCCGCGCGCAGCTCGGCGCGCTCACCGGCGGCTTCGCCGCGGCCGGGCGCGCTCGTGCCCCCCACCGCGCGCGGCTCGTCGCGCTGCCTCCCGAGCATCGCCGCCGGCGCACCCTCGGCGGCGGGCGGAGGAGGCTGCGCGAACGCGCGCTGCACGCGCTCCCCTCGCGGCGCGGCGGCCTTCTTGCCCTCGGGCGGGCGCGGCGCCGCGGCAGGGGGCGGCGCGGCGAGGTCCTCGCGCCGCTCCTGCTCGGCGGCGGGCGCGGCGCCGCCGAGCTCCCCACCCGACTCCGGCGCAGGGGCCGGAGCCTGCGGCGGCGTCGGGTACCCGCCGCCCAGCAGCGCCTCGCCGTCGGACTTCGAGGCGAGCGGGCCCGGCCGCAGCTGCAGCATGCGGTACGAGATCGCCGCGACGACCACGAGCGACGCCGCCACGACGGAGGCACCCCACGCCCAGCGCGGCAGGAAGCGCCGCGGCGCGGCCCTCCTCTCCGCCGCCTCGCGCGCGGCCGCGGCGAGGACGCGCTCGCCCTTCTCGGGCGCGGGCTCCTCCGGCAGCCGCGCCATGAGGCTGCGGGTCTCGCGGATCCGCGCGAGCTCCGCCCGGCACGCGTCGCACGACG
>DASSQM010000596.1:0-2592 GCA_035702465.1 Anaeromyxobacter sp.
AGGGACCGCGGCGTCTTCGGGCTCGTCGCCGACGTCGTCTCGGCGCCCGCCGAGTACGAGAACGCCATCGAGGCCGTGCTCGGCGAGCGGCTCCAGTACGTCATCGTCGAGAGCCACTCGCAGGGCGTCGAGGCCATCGACTACCTCAAGACCGCGGCCGAGGGCCGCGCCTCGCTCATCCCGATGACGCGGCTCCGTCCCGAGGACGGCGGCGGGGACGCGGCCGCGCCCGGCGTCCAGCACCCCGGGCTCGTGGCGGCCTGCCTCGAGGTGGTCCGGTTCGAGCCCTCGTACGAGAAGGTCGTCCGGTTCCTGCTCGGCGACGCGCTCATCGTGCGCGACCTGCCCGCCGCGCTCGAGATCTGGCAGGCGCAGGGCGGAAGGCGCACGCTCGTCACGCTCGACGGCGAGGTGCTCGACCCCCACGGCGTCGTGACCGGCGGCCCGCTCGAGGGCGAGGGGCACGGCGCCCTCCAGCGGCGGCGCGAGGTGCAGGAGCTCGAGGAGGTCGTCCGCGCGTTCGAGGCGGAGTTCGCGCTCGCCCAGGAGCGGCACCGCACCCTGCAGGCGCGGCTCCTCCAGCTCGAGGCGGCGCTCAAGAGCCTCGACAAGGACGGCCGCGAGAAGGACCTCGCGCTCCTCGAGCAGGAGAAGGACCTCGCGCGCGTGGGCGAGGAGCTGGAGCGGGTGGCGGCGCGCCTGGGCCAGCTCGAGGTGGAGCGCGCCCAGCTCGACGACGCGCTCGCCGCGCTCGCGCGCGAGGAGGAGGAGCACCGGCTCGCCGCGGCGACCGCGGCGGCGGAGCAGGCGCGCGCCGAGGAGCGCGCCCGCGAGGCCGTGGCGCGGCTCGAGGCGACGAAGCAACGCGCGGACGGGCTCACCGCGGAGCTCATGGGACTCAAAGTAAAGGTCGCCGCGGACGCCGAGCGGCGCGAGTCCATCGGCGCCTCCCTCCGGCGCATCGACGACGCGCGGCGCGAGGTGGAGGAGCGGCGGGCCCGCATCTTCGCCTCGCTCTCCGAGGCGAACGCGCGCACGGCGGAGCTGCGCGGCCGTCTCGAGGGCACGAAGGTGGACGCGGGCCGCCTCTCCGAGGACCTCGCCCAGGCTCGCGACGCCCTCGGGCGCGCCCGCGCCGATCACGACGCGCTCGCCCAGGCCTCCCGCGCGCGGGAGGTGGAGGCGCGCGACCTCCGCGCCCGCGCCGAGGCGGCGCGCGCGTCGGCGGCCGAGGCGTCGCTCACCGCGCGCGAGCAGTCGCTCGCGCTCGGCCACCTCGAGGAGCAGATCCGCGAGCGTTGCCAGGCGGAGCTCAAGTGGGAGGTGGCCCGCTTCCACCTCGAGAAGCCGCCCACCGACGAGGAGCGGCAGAAGCTCGAGGACCTGAAGGGACAGGCCGAGCGGATGGGGGCCATCAACCTCACCGCCATCGAGGAGTACGACGAGCTCGCGAAGCGCCACGCCTTCATGAGCGAGCAGAAGGGGGACCTCGAGCGCTCCCTCGCCGACCTCAAGTCCGCCATCGTGAAGATCAACCGCGCCTCGCGCGAGCGGTTCCGCGAGACGTTCGACCTCGTGAACGAGAAGTTCCAGCAGGTGTTCCCGCGCCTCTTCAACGGCGGCCGGGCCGGCCTCGTGCTCACGCAGGACGAGGCGGGCGAGGGCGAGGCGGGCGTCGAGATCTTCGCGCAGCCGCCCGGCAAGAAGCTCCAGTCGGTGAACCTGCTCTCCGGCGGAGAGAAGGCCCTCACCGCCGTCTCGCTCATCTTCGCCATCTTCCTCATCAAGCCGACGCCGTTCTGCCTCCTCGACGAGGTGGACGCGCCGCTCGACGACGCGAACGTCGGCCGCTACAACGACCTCGTGAAGGAGATGTCGAAGACCTCGCAGTTCATCCTCATCACCCACAACAAGCGGACGATGGAGACCGTCGACACGCTGTACGGGGTGACGATGGAGGAGCCGGGGGTCTCGAAGCTCGTCTCCGTGCGCCTCTCCGACCGCGCGCGCGAGGCGGCCGCCGCATAGCCGGGCGCGCGCTCTCTCGTCGCTGCTCGGACCGCCGGGCCGCCCGACCCCGATCGGGGGGCCACCGGCAGGTCGACCGTGCGCCGTGGATTGATCCCTTGCGACGGCGCGGAGTAGACGAGGTTCATCCGGGGCCGAGAGCCGGGGGGACGTCATGCCCGATTTCGAGACGCTGCTCGATCGCGCATTTCACTGGGAGCGCATGGCGGGAGACCGCCGCTGGCTCACCCAGCCGATGGGGGGCGGCCGCGTCGAGACGTGGACGTGGAAGGAGGCGCTCGACGAGACGCGCCGGATGGCGGCCTACCTCGCCGGCCTCGGCCTGCCCCGGGGCAGCACCATCGCGCTCTGCTCGAAGAACTGCGCGTGGTGGGTGATGGCCGACCTCGCGATCTGGATGGCGGGGCACGTCTCCGTGCCGCTCTACCCCGTCCTCACGGCCGAGCTCGTCCACCACATCCTCGATCACTCCCAGTCGAAGCTGCTCTTCGTCGGGAAGCTCGACGCCGTGTGGGAGCAGATGAGGAAGGGGGTCCCGGCCGGACTGTCCTGCATCGCGTTCCC
>DASSQM010000597.1:0-11814 GCA_035702465.1 Anaeromyxobacter sp.
CGAACTCGGCGAGCGCCTCGAGCGGGAGGACGATGTCCTCGTTCATCTTGAAGGCGTTGGTGCGGCGCGCGATCGCGCCGAGCTTCTTGCGGTCCGCCCAGAAGCGCTTCGCCTCCGCGGCGTCGCGCGCCTCGAAGAGCAGCGTGTTCGGGTGGGCGTCCAGGATCCGCCGGATCCGCTCGACGCCGCGCTCCGCCTCCTCGGGCGCGTGGCCGACCACGTCCACGAGGAGCACGGCCTTGGGCGTCTCGGCCCGCGGGGCCTTCACCTGGTACTGGATGGCCTTCACGTACTCGTCGTCGAAGTGCTCGAGCGCGCAGAGCGCCTCGGCGCCGGCGTTCGGGAACGGGAACGCCCGCGAGAGCTCCAGGATCACCTTCGACGCCTCGTCGAAGTCCGGCCCGAAGAACTCGAGGCAGAGCGTGCGCTTCACCTCGTACTCGGGGTAGAGCACGAACTCCGCCGAGGTGATGACGCCGTCCGTCCCCTCCTTCTGGAGCCCGGGGACGCCGCCCAGCGCCTTGTTCGTGATGTCCTTCCAGAGCCCCTTCTTGCGGATCTCGCCGCCGCCGAGCTCGATGCGCCGCACGCGGATGCCGCGGTCGTCCTCGACGTCGAAGACGACCCGGTCCGCGGGGAGGATCTTGCGGAGCGGGTGGCCGACGCGGCGGATCGTCCAGGTCCGGCCCGACGGCATCGCCATGCGCCAGGAGACGAGGTTGTCGATGCAGGTGCCGTAGAGGACGCAGTCCTTGCCGCCCGCGTTCTCGGCGACGTTCCCGCCGATGGTGCACGCCCACGCGCTCGTCGGGTCCGTCGCGAAGACGAGGCCGCGCTCGGCCGCGTGCTCCATGGCGCGCTCGGTGACGACGCCCGCCTCGAGCGCGAGCACCTTCGCCCGGGCGTCGTGGCCGCCGTCCACGGCGAAGCCACGCTCCTCGATCCCGCGGATGCGGTTCAGCTTCTCGGTGTTCACGACGACGCAGCCGGCGCGGAGCGGGACGGCGCCGCCGGTGAGCCCGGTCCCGGCGCCGCGCGGGATGGCCTTGAGGCCGAGCGCGGCGATAGCGGCGAGGAGCGGCGCCACCTGCTCCTCGGCGTCCGGCATCACCACGGCCACCGGCAGGTGGAGGCGCCAGTCCGTCGCATCGGTGGCGTGCGACACGAGCGTGAACGGATCGAAGAGGACCGCGTCCTTGCCGGCGATCGCGCCGAGCTCGCGCGCCATGTGCCGGCGCAGCTCGGGCGCGCCCTCCACGTCCGCGCGGAAGGCGTCGAGCAGCTTCCGGCACTCGGCGAGCACCGACAGGACCCGCTCCTCGCCGTTCGCGTTCCGGTCGACGAGGCCGAGGTCCTTCTCGATGTTCTCGAAGAAGCGGCGCCGGCGCGGCGCCGAGTCCACGAGCTCCTGGAAGAGGAAGGGGTTGCGGCGGTGGATCAGGATCTCCCCGAAGAACCGCATGAGGAGCCGCGCGCTCCGCCCCGTGACCCGCTTCTCGCGCAGCTCCTCGAGGCGCTGCCAGATCTCGGGCCCGAGGAGCTGCGAGAGCGCCTGCCGGTCGTCCGCCGACGTGTAGTTGAAGGGGATCTCGCGGGGAGCGGCGCTGGGTTTCATCCGAGAGCGCGCGAAGATAGCAGATCGGGCCCGGCGGGCGCGAACCGGGGGTTGCGCGAGCTTCGGCGAAAGGCGCAATCCGTCCGCGCGGGGCGAGGCCATATGCCGCGGTGTGGGACCCCGGAGCGGGCGTCGCCGGCGTGGCCCGGATCAAGGGGCGCACCGCCGCCGCTCGCCGCGCTGGAACCGCACGTTTGCCGCGTCGGCAGGGGACTTGCCGCTGCGTCCGCGCTGTGGTTCGTCTGAGGGAGGATGTCGTTCGAGTGGACCGAGGACCTCGCGACGGGCGTGGACGTCATCGACGAGCAGCACCGCGAGCTGTTCCGGCGCACCGCGCGCCTCCTCGACGGGCTCAAGAAGGGCGAGCCCGAGCAGATCGACGGCCTCGTCCGATTCCTGTACGAATACGTCGTGATGCACTTCGGGACCGAGGAGCAGCTCATGCGTTCCTCGGGATACCGCGGGTACGCGCGCCACAAGGCGGAGCACGACCGCTTCGTGTCGGAGCTCATCGCGTTCTCGGGCGACCGGGAGCACATGGGGAGCGGTGCGTTCATGGCGCTGAAGCTGAACCACTGGCTCGCCCAGTGGCTGAAGGAGCACGTCTCCGGAACCGACGCCGAGCTGGGGCGCCACCTGGCGCGGCGGACGGGATAGCGGCGGGAGCACGCGATGTCGCCCATCCAGTGGAGCCCGGCGCTCGCCGTCGGCGTCCCCGAGATCGACGCGCAGCACCAGGAGCTGTTCCGGCGGGCCGAGCGCCTCGTGTCGGCGCTGCGCGCCGGCGATCGCGCGGAGGTCGCGCCCCTCATCCGCTACCTCGGCGACTACGTCGTCGAGCACTTCGCGGCGGAGGAGCGGTTCATGCACGAGATCGGCTACCCGGGGCTGGAGGAGCACCGGGTGCTGCACCGCGCGTTCCGCGAGGACTTCGCCGTGATGCTCGTCGACTACGAGCGGAAGGGGCCGACGCCGCTCGTCGCGCTCACGCTCCACAACTGGCTCTCCGACTGGCTGCGCAAGCACCTCGGCGGCGTGGACGTCGACATCGGCCGGTTCGCCGCGGCGAAGCACGCGCGCTGAGGGCGACCCCGGGCCCGGGCGGCGCTCGACTTCGCCGCCCCGTCGTGCTCCAATCCCGCCCCCTTTTTCCCCGGGCGCACATGACGATCCCGTTCCGCAGAGTGATGGCCGCGAACCGCGGCGAGATCGCGATCCGCATCTTCCGGGCCTGCACCGAGCTCGGCATGCAGACGGTCGCCATCTACTCGGAGGAGGATCGCCTCTCGCTGCACCGCTACAAGGCGGACGAGGCGTACCTCGTCGGCAAGGGCAAGGGGCCCATCGACGCCTACCTCGGCATCGAGGAGATCGTCGGCCTCGCGCGGCGGCTCGAGATCGACGCCATCCACCCGGGCTACGGCTTCCTCTCGGAGAACCCGGACTTCGCGGAGGCGTGCGAGCGGGCGGGCATCGCGTTCGTCGGCCCGACGGCGGAGATGCAGCGCCGGCTCGGCGACAAGGTGGCGGGGCGGAAGGCGGCGATCGCCGCGGGCGTGCCCGTCGTGCCGGGCACCGCCGGGCCCGTCGCCCACGACGAGGAGGCGCTCGTCTTCGCGAAGGAGCAAGGCTACCCCATCATCGTGAAGGCGAGCGCGGGCGGAGGCGGCCGCGGGATGCGCGTCGCGCGCACGCAGCGCGAGCTCGTGGACGGGCTCGCGTCCGCGCGCAGCGAGGCGCGGGCCGCGTTCGGGAACCCCGCCGTCTTCCTCGAGCGCTACATCGAGCGGCCGAAGCACGTGGAGGTCCAGATCCTGGGCGACCACCACGGGAACCTCGTCCACCTCTTCGAGCGCGACTGCTCCATCCAGCGGCGCCACCAGAAGGTGGTCGAGTTCGCGCCCTCGCTCGCGCTCGGGGAGAAGCAGCGCGAGGCCATCTGCGCGGACGCGCTCGCGATCGGTCGCAGCGTCTCGTACCGGAACGCCGGCACGGTCGAGTTCCTCGTGGACCGCGAGGGGCGCCACTACTTCATCGAGGTGAACCCGCGCATCCAGGTCGAGCACACGGTCACGGAGGTCATCACCGGCCGGAACCTCGTGCAGGCGCAGCTCCACGTGGCGCAGGGGCGGAGGCTCTCCGATCCCGAGATCGGCATCGCGAGCCAGGCGGACGTCCAGAAGCGCGGGCACGCGATCCAGTGCCGCATCACCACCGAGGATCCGCAGAACGGCTTCGCGCCGGACTACGGCGTCCTCAAGGCGTACCGCAGCCCCGGCGGCTTCGGCGTGCGGCTCGACGCCGGCTCCGCCTTCGGCGGCGCCGTCATCACGCCGCACTACGACTCGCTGCTCGTGAAGATCACGACGTGGGGCCTGTCGTTCCCCGCCGCCGCGAACGTGATGGTGCGCTCGCTCCAGGAGTTCCGCGTCCGCGGCGTGAAGACGAACATCGCGTTCCTCGAGAACGTGATGCGCCACCCCGACTTCCTCGGCGGGCGGTGCGACACGTCGTTCATCGAGTCGAACCCGTCGCTGTTCCAGGCGACCGTCCGCAAGGACCGCGGCACGAAGCTGCTCAAGTGGCTGGGCGAGGTCACCGTGAACGGTTCGCCGGGCGTGTCGCGATCGCAGCGCCCCGCCGAGCTGCGCGAGCCGCGCCTGCCGAAGGTGGACGTCTCGAAGGCGCCGCCGAAGGGCACCCGCGATGTGCTCCTCGAGCGCGGCCCCGAGGGGCTCGCGCGCTGGGCGCTCGCGCAGAAGCGGCTGCTCTTCACCGACACGACGATGCGCGACGCGCACCAGTCGCTGCTCGCGACGCGGGTGCGCACGCACGACCTCGTGCGCATCGCCCCGGCCACCGCCCACCTCGCCGCCGGGCTCTTCTCTCTCGAGTGCTGGGGCGGCGCGACGTTCGACGTCGCCATGCGGTTCCTGAAGGAGGACCCCTGGGACCGGCTCCACCGGCTCCGCGCCGCGATCCCGAACGTGCTCCTCCAGATGCTGCTCCGCGGCTCGAACGCGGTCGGCTACACGAACTACCCGGACAACGTGGTCGAGCGGTTCGTGGAGGAGGCGGCGAAGAGCGGCGTCGACGTGTTCCGCGTCTTCGACGCGCTGAACTGGACGAAGGGGATGGCGATCGCCTGCGAGGCCGTGCGCAAGCACGGCAAGGTGCTCGAGGCGGCGGTCTGCTACACGGGCGACGTCTCCGACCCGAAGCGCGACAAGTACCCGCTCTCCTACTACGTCTCGCTCGCGAAGGAGCTCGAGCGGATGGGCGCGCACTTCCTCGCCGTGAAGGACATGGCGGGGCTCCTGAAGCCGTTCGCCGCGGCGAAGCTCGTGCGCGCGCTGAAGGACGCGGTCGGCATCCCGGTGCACCTCCACACGCACGACACCTCCGGGATCGCCGCCGCGACGATCCTCGAGGCGGCGCGCGCGGGCGTCGACGTCGTCGACGCGGCGCTCTCCTCGCTCTCGGGGCTCACCGCCCAGCCGAACCTGAACTCGCTCGTGGCGGCGCTCGAGGGGAGCGAGTGGGACGCGACGGCCGCGTCCGCCGCGGAGGGCGGCCGGGGAGGGGCCTTCGCCGTGCCCGGCCTCGACGAGGACGGCCTCCAGCACCTCGCGAGCTACTGGGAGGCGGTGCGCGACTGGTACGCGCCGTTCGAGTCGGGCCTGAAGAGCGGGACCGCCGAGGTCTACCGCCACGAGATCCCCGGCGGCCAGTACTCGAACTTCAAGCCGCAGGTCGCCGGCCTGGGCCTCCTCGACAAGTGGGAGGAGTGCAAGGACATGTACCGGAAGGTGAACCTCCTCTTCGGGGACATCGTGAAGGTGACGCCCTCGTCGAAGGTGGTCGGCGACATGGCCATGTTCCTCGTGAAGAACGGCCTCGAGCCCGAGGACCTCTTCGGCGAGAAGGGGAGGGACCTCGCGTTCCCGGAGTCCGTGCGCGGCCTCGCCCGCGGCATGCTCGGCCAGCTCCACGGCGGCTTCCCGGCGAAGCTGCGCGAGGTGATCCTGAGGGACGAGGAGCCCATCACGCGGCGCCCGGGCGAGCTGCTCGAGCCCGCGGACCTCGAGGCGGAGCGCCGCGCCGCGGCGCAGCGCACCGGCGGCCCGATCGACGACAAGGCGCTCGCGTCGTGGCTCCTCTACCCGGGCGTCCTCGCGGACCTCGCGAGGCACCGGGAGGAGTACTCGGACACCTCCGTCGTGCCCACGCCGGTCTTCCTGTACGGGCTCGAGGCGGGGCAGGAGACGTCGATCGAGATCGAGCCGGGGAAGACGCTCATCGTGCGCCTCGTCACGGTGGGCAAGCTCGAGAAGGACGGCACGCGCGATCTCATCTTCGAGCTGAACGGCGAGGGACGCACCGTCACCGTCCGGGACCAGGCGGCCGCGAGCGCCGGCGCCGCGCGCGTGAAGGCCGACCGCGCGGACGCCCGCCACGTGGGCGCGCCCATGCCGGGCAAGGTGCTGAAGGTGAACGTGAAGGCCGGCGACGCGGTGAAGGCGGGCGCGGTCCTCGTGGTCACCGAGGCCATGAAGATGGAGACGAACGTGAAGGCCCGCGCCGACGGCAAGATCGCGGAGGTCCGCTTCAAGGAGGGCGATCGGCTCGAGAAGGACGACCTCGTCATCGTGCTGGCCTGACGACCGCGGGCGCCCGCGCCGGTTGCACCCGTAGGGGTGATGAGCTCGTCGACGAACCCCCGCTTCCCCGGACGCAGCGTCTCGGCTGGTTCACCCACGGTGCGTGGCCATGCGGGGATGCCCCGACTCGGCGGGTGGCGCGGCCGGTCGCCTCCGAGCAAGCACCGTGAGTGCACGGGGTGGAGGCGCTCGTCGACGCCATCGAGCGAGGAGCTGCGCGCGATGCTGCGCAATGCCTTTGCGCGGACGCCGCCCTGGAGGATCCACGCGAAGGGAGGATCGAGGGCAGCACGGCGGTGCAGGCCTGGGTGGCGCGGGCGCATGCGTGGCTCCGCGGCCTCTCCGCGCGGTCCGTGCCCGTCCGCCTCACCGTGGAAGGGCGGCACGCGGTCCTCGAGCGGCTGTTCCAGATCGAGGTCGCTCGCGAGAAGCGCCAGCTCCCGGTCGCCGTCGCGGTGGACCTCGACGACGCCGGGCGGCTCGCGGCGGTGCGCGTCTATCACTCGTTCTGGACGGTCGAGCGCGTGCACCGCGTGCGCGGCCGCCTCTTGCCCGGGCAGCGGGAGATCTCGACGCGGCCGCCGGTCGACGCGTACCACCGCGCGCTCGCCGCGGGAGACGTCGACGCCGTCCTCTCGTGCTACGCGAGGAACGCGACGGTGCGCGAGCCCGCGGGCGAGCCGTTCGTGCACCGCGGCCTGCGCGGGCTGCGCCGCCTCTACGGGGCGATGCTGCTCGACGGAGGCATCCCCCTCGAGCACGCGCGGGCGGTCGACGACGGCGTCGCGTGCGCGCTCGAGTACACCGTCGTGCGCTGGGGACGGACCGAGCTGCCGCCGCAGGCGGGCGTCGCGGTCTACGAGCGGAACGCGAGCGGCCTCATCCGCGCGACGCGCATCTACGACGACGTCGATCCCCCGCGCGATTGACGAGCCGGCGCCCTTGCGGCGGCCGGCGCATGGCCCCAGGTTTCGCAGGCGGGCGCGCGAACGCTCGGTCCGTGCCGCGTCCCTCGCGGGTGAGAGGCGCTCGGGGTTCGGGCGGCGCGCCGCGACGGCTGCTGGCAAAACGGGCAGGCGCCGTTATCTCAACCACGGAGGGGGCGTGGCCCGCGAGCGGGCCAGGAGAGCGCATGTCCGTGACGCAGGCGTCCACCAGCGAGCCGACCTCGCGCGCCGTGGCGCGGGGCCCGGTCGTGAACGACCTCTCCATCCAGGTCGCGACCGCGAACGGCTCCGGATCACAGTCCTCCAACACCGTACTGCTGCGGGCGATCTTCCAGATGGGGGTGCCGGTCTCCGGCAAGAACCTCTTCCCCTCGAACATCGCGGGCCTCCCGACCTGGTACACCGTCCGCGCGTCGAAGGACGGCTTCATCGCGCGCAAGAAGGAGATCGACGTCCTCGTCGCGATGAACCCCGAGACGGCGCGAGAGGACGTGCTCGCGCTCGCGCCCGGCGCGGTCGCGGTCTACGACGCCCCGCTCAAGCTCGAGAGCGTCCGGGATGATCTCGTCCTCTACCCCGTCCCGTTCGACAAGCTCGTCGAGCCCGTCAGCTCCGAGCCGAAGCTCCGCAAGCTCCTGCGGAACATGGCGTACGTGGGCGTGCTGGCGCGGCTGCTCTCCATCGACATGGCGGAGGTCGAGGCCGCCATCGCGAAGCAGTTCGGGAAGAAGGCGAAGGCGCGCGACCTCAACGTGGCCGCGGCGCGCGCCGGCTTCGAGCACGCCGCGACGCTCGAGAAGCGGGACCCCTACGTCGTCCGCCGCATGGACGCGACGAAGGGCAAGATCATCGTCGACGGCAACTCCGCCTGCGCGATCGGCGCGATGTTCGCGGGCGTGACCGTGGTCACCTGGTACCCGATCACGCCGTCGTCCTCGCTCGTCGAGACCCTCATCTCGTACCTGCGCAAGTACCGCATCGGCCCGGACGGGAAGGCGACGTACGCCGTGGTGCAGGCGGAGGACGAGCTCGCCGCCATGGGGATGGTGATCGGCGCGGGCTGGGCGGGCGCGCGGGCCATGACCGCCACGGCGGGGCCGGGCGTCTCGCTCATGTCCGAGTTCGCGGGGCTCGGCTACTTCGCCGAGGTCCCGGCGGTCGTCTTCGACGTGCAGCGCGTCGGGCCGTCCACGGGGCTCCCCACCCGCACCGCGCAGGGCGACGTCCTCTCCACCGCATTCCTCTCGCACGGCGACACGCAGCACGTGCTCCTCTTCCCCGGCTCCGTCGAGGAGTGCTTCACGATGGCGGTCGACGCGTTCGACCTGGCGGAGCGCCTCCAGACGCCCGTGTTCGTCCTCTCGGACCTCGACCTCGGCATGAACGTGTGGATGTCGGACCCGTTCCCGTACCCGGAGCGCCCCATCGACCGCGGCAAGGTGCTCTCGAAGGAGGACCTGGAGCGGCTCGGAGGCTTCGCGCGCTACAAGGACGTGGACGGCGACGGCATCGGCTGGCGCACGCTGCCGGGCACGGAGCACCCGAAGGCCGCCTACTTCACGCGCGGCACGGGACACGACGAGCAGGCGGGGTACTCCGAGAACCCGGCCATGTTCGAGCGGAACATGGAGCGGCTCGCGCGCAAGCTCGAGACGGCGCGCTCGCTCGTCCCCGCGCCGGTCGCCGAGGGCGGCGGGAGCGCGCGCGTCGGCATCCTCGCGTACGGCTCCTCGCACCCCGCCATCGTCGAGTCGCGCGTCCAGCTCCAGAAGGAGCGCGGGATCGAGACGGACTACCTGCGCGTCCGCGCGTACCCGTTCTCGCGCGCGGTGCACGAGTTCGTGGAGCGCCACGAGCGCGTCTACGTGGTCGAGCAGAACCGCGACGCCCAGCTCGCGGCGCTCCTCAAGCTCGACCTCGCGCCCGAGCTCCTGCCGCGCCTCCGCTCGGTGGCGCACGTCCACGGCCTGCCGCTCGACGCGCGGTCCGTCACCGACGAGATCCTCTGCATGGAGGCGAAGTAGCCATGGCCACCAGCGCACCTCCCGCCGGCCCGAAGACGAACCGGATCGGCCTCACGGTGATCGACTACCGCGGCGGCAAGACGACGCTGTGCGCCGGCTGCGGTCACAACGCCATCTCCGAGCGCATCCTCGAGGCATACTTCGACATGGGCGTCCCGCCCGAGCGCGTCGCGAAGTTCTCCGGGATCGGCTGCTCGTCGAAGAGCCCGGCGTACTTCATGAACCGGTCGCACTCGTTCAACGCGCTGCACGGGCGCATGCCGTCCGTGGCCACGGGCGCGGCGCTCGCGAACCGCCGGTTGCTCTCGATCGGCGTCTCCGGCGACGGCGACACCGCCTCCATCGGGGTCGGCCAGTTCGTCCACCTCATGCGCCGGAACCTGCCCGTCGTCTACGTCATCGAGAACAACGGCGTCTACGGGCTCACGAAGGGGCAGTTCTCGGCCACGGCCGACGTCGGCTCGAAGCTCAAGACCGGCGTCGTGAACGAGCTGCCGCCCATCGACACCTGCGCGCTCGCCATCCAGCTCGGCGCCACGTTCGTCGGCCGCTCGTTCTCCGGCGACAAGAAGCAGCTCTCCGCGATGCTCAAGGCCGCCATCGCGCACAAGGGGACGGCGATGCTCGACGTCATCTCCCCGTGCGTCACGTTCAACGATCACGAGGGCTCGACGAAGTCGTACGCGTACATGAAGGACCACGACGCCCCGCTCCAGGAGCTGTCGTTCATCCCCGCGTTCGAGGACATCTCCGTCGAGTACGATCCCGGCACGACCGTCAACGTGACGATGCACGACGGCTCCCAGCTCCGCCTGCGGAAGCTCGAGGAGGGCTACGACGCCTCCGACCGCGTCCGGGCCGTGGCGCGCCTCATGGAGTCGGCGAGGACGGGCGAGGTGCTCACCGGCGTCCTGTTCGTCGACCCGAAGGCGCCGAGCTTCATCGACGCCCTCGACGTCGTCGACGCGCCGCTCGCGACGCTCCCGCAGGAGGTCACCCGGCCGCCGAAGGCGGCGCTCGACGAGATCGTGGCTTCGCTGCGGTAGCCCTATTCCCTGGCGAGCAGCCGCGGCCACCAGCGATAGTGGCAGGCGCCGCGGGCCGACTGCTGGATGACCGTGCCGTCCCAGCCCTGGTCGAGCGCACGCGTCGTGCAGGCCCCGCCCTCCTCGCGGAACGTGATCGTGCCGCAGAGCCGGCCCGACGGCGCGCGGAGCTCGAGCCCGGGATCGCAGTCCGCGAGCTGCTGCCCGGTCGGCGGGAAGAGCGCGTAGCCGCGGTTTCCGCGGGTGAAGCGGAAGGACCAGCCGCGTCTCTGCATGAGCCAGTCGGGCGGCTGCCGGGTCGAGGCGCCGAGGCGCGGGTACACGACTTGCCACGTGGTGCCGTCGTTCGCCGCGATCCCGCCGTCGAGGAGCGGCGCCAGGAACCGCGCGAACGAGTACCACGGAGTCCCGATCGCCGCCTCGGAGGCGGCCGCGGTGCCGTCGGGGTTGAGCCAGTCGAGGAACTCCTGCCCCGGCGCCTGGTCCGGCCGGGCCACGATGACGAGCGACTCGCCGCGGTTCGACACCGCCGCCCCGACCTGCTCGCAGGTGGTCGCGCCGGTGCCGCGCAGGGAACCGTCGTTGCCGAAGCGGAAGACGCGCCCCCTGCACCAGGAGCCGACGTCCGGGGGCGGGGAGCCCTGCGCCACGACGAGCACGCCGCCGAGCGGATCCGCCGCGGCCGTGTAACGCCGCGTCCAGTCGTCCGGCGGGGTGGGGATCTCGTCGTGGCGCAGCGACCCGTCCGCCGCGTAGGTCTGCACGTGGACGGTGAGCGGGACGTGGCTCTGCGTCGAGATGCCCGCGATCCCGTTCTCGCCCTGCGTCACCTGGAACCCGTCCTGCTGCGGGAAGACGGGAACGCAGCCCGACATCGCGCACGCGCCGGGGAACGCCGTGGCCGAGAAGCGCTGCTCGGGCGTCCCGTCGGGAGCGAACACCTGGACCTCCTGAAACCCCTGCCCGAAGTGGCGGACGACGGCCACGTGGCCGCCGCCCTCGGAGATCCCGGAACCGCAGTTCTCGCCCGCGCCGGGGGCGTCTGCCGTGACCGCCTGGGGAGCGCTCGCCGGCACGAGGCCGTCGCACTCGGCCGCGTCGTCGAGGCGTCGGATCGTGACCGATGGATCGCCGGGCGGCGGGTTCGCCGGCGGCGGGTTGCCGGGCGGTGGATTCGCCGGCGGTGGAGTTGCTGGCGGTGGATTTGGGTTGTCCGGCGGATTCGCCGGCGGCGGGTTGCTCGGCGGCGGATTGCCGGGCGGCGTGCCTCCCGTGTCGGGCGGCGTGGGCGACGGAGTGGGCGAGGGGGCGGGTTCGTGGCCGCAGGCGAGCGCCGCGGCCAGGCAGGCGGCGACCAGGCGGTGGCTCATGCCCAGATGGTCGGCATTCACCCGCCGCCGTGAAGGCAGCCTCAGCGGCCGAGCAAGTGCGGCGCACGCGACGCGGGCTAACCTCCGGCGAGCAGCCGCGGCCACCAGCGGTACGAGCACCCGTCGCGCCCGGACTGCTGGACGACGGTGC
>DASSQM010000598.1:0-5254 GCA_035702465.1 Anaeromyxobacter sp.
CAGACGGGGCTGCCGCCACGGCGCTGCTCCCGAGCACCCCGGAAATGCGAGAGTCTCGGGCCGGCGCCTGGCGCACCCCGGGCGCCTGGCGCACCCCGCGGGACCACCTTAAAGGAACGCGCTCTTGAAGATGAAGATCCCGGTCCCAGAGGCGCCCGCCCGCGGGCGCGCGGAGCTCACCGCGGCGGAGCGCGCCGTGGTCGTGGAGGAGGAGTCGCTCCTCGTCGCGGTGCGGGACGCGCTGCTCGCCCGGCGGGCGGCCGGGCGCGTGGACGAGAAGCTGCTCGCGCGGCTGCACGACCTGCGGGAGGAGGCGCTCGAGTCGACCGCGAAGGACCTCCCCACGGTGTTCCAGGAGATGGGCGTCGTGCGCGCCGTGATGGAGCGCCGCCGCCCCGACGCGCTGCCCGATCCCGCCGCGCCCTACTTCGCGCACCTGCGCGTGCGCGAGGGCGACGAGGTGCGCGACTACTTCCTCGGCCGGCACACCTTCGTCGACCGCAAGGCCGGCGTGCGCGTCGTCGACTGGCGGTACGCCCCCGTGGCGGCGCTCTTCTACCGGTACCGCGAGGGCGAGGAGTTCGAGGAGCGGTTCCCGGGGCGGGTCTCGGCGGGCACCATCGTGGCGCGGCGCGTGGTGGTGGTCGAGCGCGGCAGGCTCGCGCGCGTGTCGATGGACGGCGCGGCGCTCGTGCGCGGCGCCGACGGCGCGTGGAGCGCGACGCGCGGCGAGCACGCGGCGCTCGGCGGCGGGGCGGGAAAGGCGGCGCGGGCGGGCGCGCTCGGCGTCGGCGTCGGCGCCGAGCCCGCCTCGGCGCCGGAGGTCACTGCGCTCCTCGACGCCGAGCAGTTCGCTGCCATCTCCGCACCTCCCGAGCGGCCGTTGCTCGTTCTCGGCAGCGCCGGCAGCGGCAAGACCACGGTCGCGCTGCACCGCCTCGCGCGCATCGCGTTCGACGCGCCGAGGCGCTTCCCGCCCGCGCGAATGCAGGTGGTCGCGCCCGAGACCGGGCTCGCCCGCCTCGCGGCGCGGCTCCTCGAGCCGCTCGGCCTCGGGAAGGCGCCGGTGCGGACGCTGGCGTCTTGGTCGCGCGGCGCGTTCCAGAGCGCGTTCGGCGCGCCGCCGCCGCGCCTGTGCGAGGACACGCCCGCGCTCGTCTCGCGCCTCAAGCGCCACCCGGCGCTCTACGCGGCGCTGCGCCGGAGGCCGCGGCTCGCCGACTCCCGGCCCGCGCTCGGCCCGCTGCGCCGCGAGCTCGGCGACCTCCTCGTCGACGCGGCGTTCCTCGCGACCGTGGTGGACGGGGCGAAGGGCGATCTCCCCTCGACCGCCATCGACGAGACGGTCCGGCACACGCGCCGGCAGCTCGCGCCGCCGGCCGAGGACGAGCTGCGCTTCGTGGACGCGGACCGCCGCGAGACGCTCGACGGCAGGCCGATCTCGGAGGACACGCCGGAGGCGGTCGCCGGCACGCTCGACGAGGAGGACCTGCCCATCCTGCTCTTCCTCGCCGCGCTGCGGGGCGCCGCGCCGGGGAGGCGCGCCGCCCACCTCGTGGTGGACGAGGCCGAGGACGTGTCGCTCTTCGAGCTCTTCGTCCTGGGCCGCAGCCTCTCCGGCCACAGCGTGACGGTGGCGGGCGACGAGAGCCAGCAGACGTTCTCGTCGTACGCGGGCTGGCCCGACGCGCTCTCCGCCCTCGGCGTGGAACGCGCGGACACGGTGCGCCTCGAGACGACCTACCGCTGCCCGCGGCCGATCGCGGAGCTGGCGCACGCCATCCTCGGCCCGTATGCGCCGCCCAGCCCGCCGCGGCCGGGGCGGGACGGCGCGCCGGTGTCGCGCTTCGACTTCCCGACCGAGGCGCATGCGCACCTCTTCCTCGCGGGCGCGGTGCGGGACCTCGTGGAGCGGGAGCCGCAGGCGTCGGTCGCGGTCGTCGCGCACGCGCCGGACGTGGCGCGCGCGTTCCACCGGCTCGTCGCCGACATGCCCGAGGCGCGGCTCGCGCTCGACGGCGGGTTCACGTTCCGGCCGGGCGTCGACGTGACGGAGGTCGAGGCGGTGAAAGGGCTCGAGTTCGACTACGTGGTCGTGCCGGACGCGTCGGCGCGCGCGTACCCCGACAGCGAGGACGCGCGCCGGCGCCTGCACGTGGCGGTCACCCGCGCGGCGCACCAGCTCTGGATCGCGTCGCCGGGCACGCCCTCGCCCCTCGTGGCGGCGGTGGCGCCGGCGGCGTAGCGTCTCGCCCCTCGCGGGTCTGCGCCCCGACCCGAACGAGCGCTCCCGGGCGGTGCGGGGTAAAGGGGCGGGCGAGGAAGGACGCGGCATCCAAACCCGCAAGGAGAGGGAGAGCCACCCATGGCCCAGGTGACGCTGAAGGGGAATCCGATCCACACGAATGGTGAATTGCCGGAGGTCGGGGCGAAGGCGCCGGACTTCAAGCTCACCACGGGTGACCTGAAGGACGTCTCGCTCGCGGACTACAAGGGCAAGAAGAAGATCCTGAACATCGTGCCCAGCCTCGACACCGCGGTGTGCGCGACGTCGACGCGCAAGTTCAACGAGGCTGCCGGGAAGCTCCCGAACACGGTGGTGCTCGTCGTCTCCGCGGACCTGCCGTTCGCCTCGAAGCGGTTCTGCACGACCGAGGGGCTGCAGAACGTGGTGCCGCTCTCGCTCATGCGCGGCAAGCAGTTCGCGAAGGACTACGGCGTCTTCATCGAGGACGGGCCGCTCGCCGGCATCACCGCGCGCGCCGTGGTCGTCCTCGACGCCAGCGACAAGGTCGTCTACCGCCAGCTCGTGCCGGAGATCGGGCAGGAGCCGGACTACGACAAGGCGCTCGCGGCGGCGAGGTGACGGGCGCCCCCCGCGCCGGCCGAGCCCCGCGCCTCCCCCCGCTCCGCGGCGGTCCTGCCCCCGTTCGGGAGGGGGCCGGGAACACGCCGCCCGCTCGAGCTTCACCCCGAGGGCTCCCCGAGGCGTAGGTTTGCGGGCATGGACTCGCCGCGCGTGCCCTCTCGCACGACGACACCGACTCGCGTCCGCGCGCGCACGTCGCGCGGGCGTTCGTCGCGTACGCGCAGGTCCCGGGAGCTGGCGCCCCTCGCGAAGGCGCCGTCGGGCATCCGGGGCCTCGACGAGATCACGCTCGGCGGCCTGCCGCGCGGCCGGCCGACGCTCGTCTGCGGCGGCGCCGGGTCCGGGAGTTCCTCGTCCGCGGTGCGCTCGATCACGGCGAGCCCGGCGTGTTCATGTCGTTCGAGGAGAGCGAGGCGGACCTCGCCGCGAACGTGGCGTCGCTCGGGTTCGACGTCCGCCGGCTGGAGGCGCAGGGGAAGCTCGCGATCGACCACGTCCGCATCGAGCGGAGCGAGATCGAGGAGACCGGCGAGTACGATCTGTCCGGGCTCTTCGTCCGGCTGCAGCACGCCATCGACACCGTCGGCGCGAAGCGGGTCGCCCTCGACACGATCGAGTCCCTGTTCGCTGGGCTGCCGAACCTCGCCGTGCTGCGGGCCGAGCTGCGCAGGCTCTTCCGGTGGCTGAAGGATCGCGGGCTGACCGTGGTGCTCACGGGCGAGAAGGGGGACGGTAGCCTCACCCGCCACGGCCTCGAGGAGTACGTGTCGGACTGCGTCATCTTCCTCGACCACCGGGTGACGGATCAGGTGTCGACGCGCCGCGTGCGCATCGTGAAGTACCGCGGCTCCACGCACGGCACGAACGAGTACCCCTTCCTCATCGACGAGAGCGGCATCTCCGTCCTCCCCATCACCTCGCTTCGGGCTCGCGCACGGGGTCTCCACCGAGCGCGTCTCGACCGGCATCGCCCGCCTCGACGAGATGTTCGGCGGCAAGGGCTACTACAAGGGCTCGACGATCCTCTGCTCGGGCACCGCGGGGACGGGGAAGACGAGCCTCGCCGCCCACCTCGTCGACTCCACGTGCGCCCGCGGGCAGCGCTGCCTCTACTTCGCGTTCGAGGAGTCGTCCGCGCAGCTCGTCCGCAACATGCGGTCGGTGGGCATCGATCTCGCCCGCTGGATCGACGACGGGAAGCTTCGGATGGTGGCTTCCCGGCCGCACGCGAGCGGGCTCGAGACGCACCTCCTGCACGTCCACCGGCACGTGGACACGTTCAGGCCCGCCGTCGTCGTCCTCGACCCGATCACGAACCTCGTCGCCGCCGGGACGGCCATCGACGCCCGGTCGATGCTCACGCGGCTCATCGACTTCCTCAAGTCGCGGCTGATCACCACGTTCTTCACGAGCCTCACGACCGCCGGCGGAGAGGTGGAGACGTCGGACGTCGGGATCTCGTCGCTCATCGATACCTGGGTGCTCCTCGACGTCGTGCGCAGCGGAGGCGAGCGCAACCGCACGCTCACCATCGTGAAGTCGCGCGGCATGCCGCACTCGAACCAGGCGACCGAGTACCGCCTGACGAGCGGCGGCGTCGAGCTCATGGACACCTACCTCGGCCCGAGCGGGGTCCTGACCGGGTCCGCCCGGCTCGCGAAGGAGGCCGAGGATCGCGCGGCGGCGCAGGCGCAGCAGAAGGAGCTGGCGCGGAAGCAGACGCTGCGCGATCGCCGCCGCCGAGCGTTCGAGGCGCGGCTCGCGGAGATGCGGGTGGAGCACGAGACCGAGGACGCGACGCTGGAACGGGAGATCGAGGAGACCGTGCGCCAGAGCGAGCAGCGGGACGCGGAGCGCACCGCCATGGGCCGGAGCCGACACGCGTTCGCGGCGTCGTCGCGCGAGGGGCGCCGGCGCGGAGAAGGGCGGCGATCATGAAGCGCGGCGCACCCCAGCGCGCGGGCCGCAGGGACAGGCCGAGCCGTTCCCCGGAATGGGAGCTGCGCCTCTACATCGCGGGGCGGACGCCGAAGTGCGTCAGCGCCCTGCGCAACCTGGAACGGCTCTGCGAGGAGCACCTCAAGGGCCAGTACCGCATCGAGGTGATCGATCTCCTCAAGAACCCGCAGCTGGCGCGCGGCGACCAGATCCTGGCGGTCCCCACGCTCGTGCGGAAGCTGCCCGAGCCGATGAAGAAGATCATCGGCGACCTGTCGAACGAGGAGAGGGTCCTCGTCGGCCTCGACCTCCGGCCGCTACAAGCTCGAGGTCTACGACATCTACCAGATGCCTGCCCTGGCCAGGGATCACCAGATCATCGCGGCCCCCACGCTCGTGAAGGTCCTCCCGGTTCCCCTCCGCCGGTTCGTCGGCGATCTTTCCCGG
>DASSQM010000599.1:0-4936 GCA_035702465.1 Anaeromyxobacter sp.
GGGGTCGGGGTCCGGGTCGCGGTCGGGGTCGGGGTCCGGGTCGCGGTCGGGGTCGGGGGCGGGGTCGCGGTCGCGGTCGGGGTCGAGGTCCGGGTCGCAGTCGGCGTCGGGGTCGCGGTCGAGGTCGCGGTCGGGGTCGAGGTCGAGGTCGAGGTCGAGGTCGGGGTCGCGGTCGCGGTCGGGGTCGAGGTCGCGGTCGAGGTCGAGCCCGCCCGCCGGGTTCGCTACCATCCCGCTCCGTGCCCACCCTCGACGACGCGATCCGCTTCATCCGCGAGCGCACCGCGCCGGCGCCGGTCCCGTACGTGCCCGAGCTCGTCCTCTTCCAGGCGACCGAGCTCACGCCGCTCTGGCACGCGACGGCGAGCGAGCTCCAGGGGTGGGACGACTCGCCGTACTGGGCGTTTCCGTGGGCGGGCGGCCAGGCCCTCGCGCGCCACGTCCTCGACCACCCGGAGGTCGTGCGCGGCCGCCGCGTGCTCGACTTCGCGACCGGGAGCGGCCTCGTCGCCATCGCTGCCGCCAGGACGGGTGCCGCGTCCGTCGTCGCCGCGGACGTGGACCCGTTCTGCCGGGCGGCGGTGCGGCTCAACGCGGAGCTGAACCGGGTCGCCGTCGAGTTCCGCGAGGAGGACCCGCGCGCTCGGGCGCCGGCGGGTGCCGAGGTGGTGCTCGCGGGAGACGTGTTCTACGAGCGCGCCCTCGCCGAAGGCGCGCTCGGGTGGTTCCGGGCGCTCGCGCGCGGCGGGATCCGCGTGCTCGCCGGGGACGCCGATCGCGTCTACGCACCCCGCGATGGCTTCTCGGTCGTGGCGGTCCACGACGTGCCGACCACCGTCGAGATCGAGGACCGGCCGATCCGGCGGGCGCGCGTCCTCGAGATCCTCCCCGGCTCGCCGTGAGCGCGAGCGCCCTTGCCGCCGCCGAGGCCCGGGCCCACCGTTGTCTTGCGTGACCCACGGTTCCTCGGCGACGGGGGCGCGGGGAAACGCGACGGGGTTTCGTTCAACCGCGTCGTCGACGGGCCACCGGGGCCCCGGGCCTCCTGGCTCTCCCGGC
Source organism: Anaeromyxobacter sp. (assembly GCA_035702465.1). Lineage (GTDB taxonomy): Bacteria > Myxococcota > Myxococcia > Myxococcales > Anaeromyxobacteraceae > Anaeromyxobacter. Next base: position 1,060 of record DASSQM010000599.1, read on the forward strand.
GAACTCGCAGGCGAACGGTCGAGCAAAGCTCCGCGGAGGCGGCCTCGCGAGGGGCCGCCTCGATTTTTTCGTCCGCGGCGGTAGCCTTCGGGGCCGTGACCGGCCCGACCGTCGTCATCTGCGGCCACGTGACGCTCGATCACCTGCCCGGCGGGATCGCCCCCGGCGGCTCGGCGTTCTACGCCGGGCGCGCGCTCGCCGCGCTCGGCGCCGCGGTCCGCGTCCTGACGGCGGCCGGCCCCGACTTTCCGCGCCACGCGCTGGCGGGCCTCGACGTCGCGCTCGTCGCGTCGCGGGAGACCACGGCGTTCGTGAACTCCTACGCGCCCGACGGATCGCGGACGCAGCGCGCGCTCGGGTCGGCGCCGGCGCTCGATCCGGCGCGGCTCCCCGCCCCGTGGCGATCACCCGACGTGCTCCTCCTCGCGCCGGTGCTCGGCGAGGTCGACGTGCCGGCCTTCTCTGCCGCGGCCGGCGCGCGCCTCGTCGGGGTGTCCGTGCAGGGGCTCGTGCGCGAGGTGGGTGCGGACGGCGCGGTGCAGGCCCGCCGCCTCGCGCTGGACCGCGACGACCTCGCCGGCGTCCGCGTCGCGTTCGTCGGCGAGGACGAGGCGCGCGGCGACCCGGGGCTCGTTCATCGCCTCTCCGCCGTCGTCCCGATCGTCGCGTCCACGCAAGGCGCGCGCGGGTGCGAGGTCTTCGTGCGCGGGCGCCCGCGCCGCGTCGGCGTCCACCCGGCCCGCGAGGTCGACCCCACCGGCGCGGGCGACGTGTTCGCGGCCGCCTTCCTGCTCGGCCTCTCGCGCGGGGACGACCCCGTCGACGCGGCCCGGCTCGGCGCCGCCGCCGCGTCGATCGCGGTGGAGGGCCGCGGCGGCGAGTCGCTCGCGCGCGTGGGCGAGGCGATCGAGCGCGCCGGCCGGGTGCCGGTGCTGGAGTAGGGCTATCGCTCCCTCCCCATCGTCCTCAGCGCCGCCAGCCAGAGCCTCGCCTCCCGCGCCGAGAGCCGCGCGCGGCGGATCGTGGCGTGGAGATCCCGCACCGCATGCCGCTCCGGCCCGGCGAGGAACCGGGCCCGGCGCAGCGCCTCGCGGAGCGCGCCCTCGATGCGCGTCAGGTCCTCGTCGGTCGCGCCGGCATCCGCGCGCAGCGGCGGCGGCCGGGCCGCGAGCGCAGCCTCGCGAAGCTCCCACGCGTACACTGCCACGGCCTGCGCGAGGTTCAGCGAGGGCTGCTCGTCCGCGGCCGGGATCGCGGAGAGGTCGTGGCACCGTTCCACCTCCGCGGCGGTGAGCCCGCTCCGCTCGTCGCCGAACACGATGGCGGTACGGCCGGCGGGCGCGCGCGCGAGCGCCTCGCGGGCGACGTCGGCGGGCGAGAGGCGGTGCTTCCCGCGGACGCGGCGCGACGACGTCCCCACCACCCACGCGCAGTCCGCCACGGCCTCGTCCAGCGTGGCGACCAGGCGGGGGCGATCGAGGAGGTCGTCCGCGTGCACGGCCACCCGGCGCGCGGCGGCGAAGTCGTGCGTCCCGAGCGCGGCGATGGCCCAGTCGTCCAGGCCGAAGTTCTTGAGGAGGCGCGCGACCGCGCCGAGGTTCTCGGGGTTGCGCGGCCGGAGCAGGACGAGCCGGACCATGCCCCATGCTACCGCCAGGCGGGATTCGACATCCGGCCGAGGCACTTCTTCGAAGCGAAACGTGCCCGGCCGCTCCTCACCGGCTGCGCAGTGCCGTCATCGTCCGCGGCCTCCACACCTGGAGGAGCCCGCGCGGCTCCGAGAGGAACACCGGCTCGTAGCTCGACGCGAGCTCCTCCGCGAGCGCCGCGCCGCACGGCGTCTCGAGCGTCTCGCGCGTGGCGCTCCACACGAGCACGTAATCGACGGAGAACCTCGCCGCCGCGCGGAGGTCCACGCAGGGCGGCGTCGACTCCATGCGCGCGAGCGAGTGGGCGATGGTGCGGAACGGGTTGCGATCGTCCGGCCATCGCACCGGGCAGTGATCCGTGTTCGCCTGGCTGTTCTTGAGATCGACGCCGCCGCGGTCCGCCACGATCCAGCCGGTCGCGTGCAGGAAGGGCTTCGTGCGGTACCCGAGGCGCCACCCGTCGGCGTCGCGCGGCCCCGTCGGCTCGAACGGGAGCGGCAGGAGCACCCGCCCCTCGTCGACGGCGCGCTCGCCCGAGACGAACTCGGCGATGTAGCCGGACAGCTCTCGCTGCTTCTCGAACCGGACGGCGAGCGCGACCACCGCGATGACCGCGAGCGCTCCGGCGAGGCGCCGCTGCGACGCGCGCGGGGCCGGGCCCGAGCCGATCCAGATCGCGATCGACGCGAGCGCGAACAGCGCGAAGCGATCCGAGACGTGCGCGCCCGCCGCGACCACGTCCGGCACCGCGAAGTACAGCGCCGTGAACGCCGCCGCCGCGACGAGCCACCCGTCCTGCCGCCGGAGGCGCGGACCGCGGCCGCTCCGGGCGAGCAGGAGGTGCACGACCGCGACGAACAGCGCGAGCACCACCGCCACGGCGAGGAGGATCTCGCGCCGGTCGATCGCCACGAGCGCGTACCCGGTCGCGAGCTTCGCGGCGAGCTCCGGGAGCGGGATGCGCCCGGATCGCCGGTCCGAGTGCGCGAGGATCCAGACCGCCGCGAGCGCGAGGCCGGGCGCCGCGGCGAGGACGAGGGCGCCGGCGCGGAGCGCGTAGGCACGCGCGACGAGCCGCGTGCGGGCGGGCCGCCCCCGCGCGCGGCCGAGCGACAGCGCCGCGCGCCAGGCCAGCGCCGCGCCGATGGCGACGAGCGCCGCGCCGAGCGCGACGGTGTGAGCGAGGAACAGGAGCACGGCGAGCCCGGCCAGGCCGGCGAACCGCCCCGCCGACAGCCGGCCGCGCTCGCGCGCCCAGAACGCGAACGCGAGGAAGGCGAGCGCGTAGCCGTAGCAGAAGTTCCAGAACCCCATGTGGAACGGGAACGCGTGCACGAACGGGAACGCGGCGAGCGCGGCCCACCAGCCCTGCGGGCCGCGGGGCAGCGCGGCGCGGAACGCGAGCGGGAAGAGGACGGTGTAGCCGGTGAGGACGAGCTTCTCGGCCACGAGCGGCGGCACGGCCTGGAGGAGCCCGGCGAGGAGCGCCTGGGTGAGCCAGTTCGGCTGCGCGCCCCAGTTGGCCTGGTACCAGGATTGGAGGAGGGGCGAGCTCGCGTGGCGGAGCAGCGCGAGCACGTTCTCGACGTGGAGCGGCCCGTCCTGCGTCGGGAAGAACCGCACGAGCCAGATGGGCAGGACGTGGAGGGCGAGGACCGCGAAGAACACGGCGGCCGCGAGCCGCGACCCGCGGGCGAGCACGGCCCGGCGTGCGCGGCGGGGCGCCCACGCGAACCGCGCGCTCCCGGCGAAGCTCCACGCGAACGCGGCGCCGATGCCCGCGCACTGCGCGGCGTACCGGAGCGAGCCGAGCTCGGCCCGGCCGAGCGCGTGCGCGAGCGCCACGCCCGCGCCGAGGAACGTCGCGAACTGGACGAGCGCCCCCACCGCGCTCACGGCGTGGTACCGCAGGAGCCTCCCGAGCCGGCCGCCCTCCGCCCCGCGCCGATCGCGGAACGTGAAGGCGTCGTGGAGGAGGAAGTTCCAGACGATGCTCGCCTCGATGGCGAGCGCCGACGAGAGCGCGTCGGTCAGGCCGAGCACTCCCGCGAACAGGTGAAGCGCGGCGAGGTTGGCGACGACGCCCGAGAGGCCCACCATCGCGAAGCGAGCCATCCGCTCGCCGGCGCGCGGCGCACCACTCCCCTCCCCCCCTCGAAGCAGGCCCTTCATCGGGTCAGTCCCCCCCGGTTCACACGCTGGGCGTGCGTGCCGGCCGGGGCATCCCG
>DASSQM010000600.1:0-3204 GCA_035702465.1 Anaeromyxobacter sp.
CAGGTCCTTCGCGAGGAAGTAATGCCGGTAGGCCTCGAGGTTCCCGGTCACGGCCTCGCGGACCTGGACCTCGGAGGCCCTCACCTCGGCGTCCGGCTCCTTCAGCGCGAGCCGCGTCCGGTCGGACATGCGGTCGATCAGCGGCAGGAGGTCGTTCTTCTCCCTCGCCTCCTCGCGGATGGTGAACAGGTACTCGTCCCGGTTCGGGTCGAGCGCCCGCAGCTCCGCAGCGTAGGTGTCGCCGAGCTTCCGGATGGACGCGAGCAGCAGCGTGTGCACCCCGGCCTTGTGGCCCACCGCGCGCGCGAGGGACTCGTCGATGCGCGGGGAGTCGCCCCGGCCCTGCTCGCGGGCGAGGTCGATGAGCCGGCCTCGCGTGAGCACCCGCAGCCGCTTGGATTGCTCGAGCGAGGTGATGAGGAGGCCCGAGAGCCCGTCGAGATCCGGATCGCGCGTCTCGTTCGCGAAGTCCGCCACGGCGACGACCATGCGCCCGTCCGCCGTGCGCCATTCGGCGGGCGCGGGCGGCAGGTCGATGCGCACCCGCAGCAGGAGCACCGCGGCCGCCACGCCCACCAGGGCGCCGGCCGCGATCCACCGGGCGCGCGGCCATCGCGGTCTGCGCCGCGTCCGGACGGTCGCGACGGAGGTCGCCGGCGTCTCCGCGAGCTCCTGCTGAACCTCCGAGAGGAGCGCCAGGACCTGCGCGCCGTCGCGGGGGCGGCGCGTCGGATCCTTCTCCAGCATGTGGCCGACGAGCTCCCCCAGGGCGGGCACCCCCGGGACCAGCAGCTCCGGCGCGGTGCGCGCCTCTCCGACGCCGCGCGCCCGGAACGGCAGCTCGCCGGAGGTCATCTCGAACAGGATGGCGCCGAGCGAGAAGACGTCGCTCCGCTCGTCCTCCGGCGCGCCGGCGCATTGCTCCGGCGCCATGTACGCCGGAGTCCCGCCGTCCTCGCGGCGCTGCCCGAAGGCGTGCGCCATGCCGAAGTCGAGGACCTTCACCTGCCCGTCCCCGCAGAGCACCACGTTCGCCGGCTTCAGGTCGCGGTGGACGACGCCGTTCGCGTGCGCATGCGCCATGCCCTTCGCGACCTCGACGGCGACGCGGATCGCTTCGCGAGCCGGGAGCGGTCCCCGCTCGAGCCGCTCGGCGAGCGTCTCGCCGACGAGGAGCTCGAGGACGAGGAACGGCCCCTGGTCCGTGCGGCCCACGTCGTGGAGGGTCACGATGTTCGGGTGCGAGAGGCGCGCGGCGGCCTCCGCCTCGCGCAGGAGCCGCTCCTCGCGGAGCCGCACCTTCGGGCCGGCCCGGATCGCCTTGAACGCGACGCGGCGACCGAGCTGCTGATCGCGGGCCTCCCACACCACGCCGAACCCGCCCCGCCCGATCTCCCGGATCAGCTCGAACCGGCCCACGACCGCCCCCGGCGCGAGCCACTCCGCCCAGCCGACGCCCTCCTCGTGCTCGGAGACCGCGGCGAGCTCCTGGAGCAGCTCGGTCAGCCTCCCGGAGCGGATCCGGTCGCGGCGCCGCGTCGGATCGACCTCCGCCGCCGGGGAAGCGCTGCCCGCGTTGCCCGGGGTTCGCCGATGCTCGGGCGCCGACATCCCCTCATCGTCACGCATCCCACGGGGAGAGTCCATCCCGAACGGTCGGAGCGTGCCCGGCCGTGCGAGAGGGGGCTTTCCGAACGTGACCGCTCCGCACGGTCACGCGCGCCGAGGGGCGCCAGCCGCGAGCGCCGCCTTCGTGGCGGCGAGGATCGACTCCGGCGCGCCCGCGCCGTCGATCTCCGTCACGAGCCGGCGCTCCTGGTAGAAGCGCTTCAGCGGCTTCGTCTTCTGCGCGTACTCCTCCATGCGCTTCTGGACGTTCTCCGGGCGGTCGTCGTCCCGGTGGACGAGGGCGGCGCCGTCCTTGTCGCACGTGCCCGCCTGGCGGGGCGGGCTCGCAGAGACGTGGTAGACGGCGCCGCACCTCGGGCAGCTCCGCCTTCCGCCGATGCGCTCCACGACGAGCGCGGTCGCGACCTCGTACGACACGACGCGGTCGAGCTTCCGCCCGGACCCCTGGAGCACGCGCTCGAGGTGCTCGGCCTGCGCGGTCGTCCTCGGGTAGCCGTCGAGGATGAGCCCGCGCGCGACGTCCGGGCGCGAGAGGCGCTCGTCCACCATCGCGTTCGTGATGTCGTCCGTGACGAGCCCGCCCGCGTCCATCACCGCCTGGATCTTCTTCCCGAGGTCCGTGCCGCGCGCCTTGTGGTCGCGGAACATGTCGCCCGTCGAGACGTGCGGGATGCCGAAGGCCTGCGCGAGCATCTTCGCCTGCGTGCCCTTTCCGGCGCCTGGGGGACCGAGGAGGACGAGGTTCATGGTGGCCTCAGGGCGCGCGCCTGCCGAGGGAACGCCGCCCGAGTTCCGCGGGCACCGGGTAGAGCACGCGCAGGAAGGTGGTCTGCTTGCGGGTGAGCGCCGCCCACAGGCACGAGAGGAGCATGGCCACGCCCCAGTGGCGCACGATGCTCGCGGAGTGAAGCACGACGTCCCTGCCGGTGATGGCGCCCTTCATGACGAGCCGACGCTACGGGATCCGCCTGCGCGGCGGCAATTCGAATGATTCTGTCGGCGGAATCAAGCCGCCTGATAGGCGTGCCGGAGCCCGTCAGCGCCGCGCGGTGCGCTCGTCCGCGCCGGTCCGCGCGCGCGAGGCCTCGGCCCACGACGGGCAGCTCCGCGCCGTGCGGATCTCCCTGCACTCGGCGCAGAGCTCGACGTAATTCGGCGCCGCCATGCAAGCCCTCGCCGCCTCGGTCCTCGAGAGCTGCGGCTCGATGAACGCGAGATCGCGCACGCACCGCAGCGTGAACCGCGACGCGTGCAGGCGATCGAGCGCGGCGAGGAAGCAGACCGCGCAGGCGGGGCAGCGCGGTGACGCGGGCCCGAGCCCGACGCGCGCGGACGACGGGCGGGTCCGGGCCGGCTGCGGCGCCGTGCGCTTGGGAGTCACGGTCGCGGTCGGGGTCGGGGTCGGGGTCGCGGTCGCGGTCGGGGTCGGGGGCGCGGTCGGGGTCGCGGTCGCGGTCGGGGTCGGGGTCGCGGTCGGGGTCGGGGTCTCGGCTGCGGCTGGGGCTGCGGATGCGGTTGCGGCTGCGGTCGCACTCCGCCCCGCCGTCGCAGCGACGAGCACCTCCGCCAGCTCCG
>DASSQM010000601.1:0-4010 GCA_035702465.1 Anaeromyxobacter sp.
GGGAACGTCGGCAGCATGGGTGCGGACCGTAGCGGCCGGGTGCGGGCCGGTCAAGGAAAGGACGGAGCGCGGGTCAATGCGCGCGGTCCGCCGACGCGCTCACGTCGCGGAGCTTGCGCTCGAGGGTCTCCTTGTGCGGAACCTGATCCGCGGGCGGCTCGTCGGGAACGGACCCGAGCGCGCGGCGATAGGCGCGCGCCGCGTCCTGCAGCCGCGACATCGCCCGGTACGCGTCGCCGAGGTGCTCGAGGATGGTGGCGTCCGGGCCCGCGCGCTGGTCCGCCTGCTCGAGCATCTCCACCGCCCGGCGCAGATCTCCGCGGCGATAGAGGACCCAGCCGAGCGAGTCGAGCACGTGGCCGGAGCGCGGCTTCAGCTCGAGCGCGCGGCGGACGAGCTGCTCCGCCTCGTCGAGCCGCACGCCCTGCTCGGCGAGCGAGTAGCCCATGAAGTTCATCGCCTCGGCGTGGTCCGGGTTGAGCGCGAGGATCGCCCGCATCTGCGCGATGGCGGCGTCCTGCTGCCCGGCCCGCTCGTACGCGGATCCCAGCGCGTAGAGGAGGACTTCGTCCGACGGGCGCGCCCTCAGGGCGCCGCGGAGGGCCGTGACCGCCTCGTCGGTGCGCCGCGCGCGGACGAGGCTGTCCGCGAGCGCGGAGTAGAGGTCCGGCAGGTCGTCCAGCTTGCGCTTCCGCTCGCGGTCGGCGATCGCCTTGCGCAGGAGCGCCACCGCGTCCGGCGCTCGGCCGGCGCGGTCGAGCACGGCGGCGCGCATCATGAGGACGCGCGCGTCGTCGGGGAACGAGGCGAGCGGCGCCGCGAGCGCGCGCTCCGCCTCCGCGTGCCGGCCGGCGTGGGAGAGCGCGTCCGCGAGCGCGACGCGCGCGGAGACGAACAGCTCACCCGACTCGATCTTGATCGCGCCGAGCACGTCGGCGGACTCGCCCCACCGCCGCTGCTCCTGCAGGGCGAGCGCCTCGGCGAAGCGGATGCGCGGGTCGTCGCCCACCTCCTTCACGGCGGCGTGCGCGACCCCGAGCGCCTCGCCGCCGTCGTGGACCTCGAGCCACTGGAACACCACGCGGACGTACGCGTCGGTCGTGTCCGGCGATGCGCGCACGTGGCGCAGGAACCACTCGCGCGCCTGCGGCACGTCGCCCTGCCGCGCGGCCATCCGCCCGAGCGAGAGCAGCGCCTGGCCGTCGTCCGGATCGGTGCGGAGGATCGCGACGAGGTCGTCGCGCGCGTCGGGCGCGCGCCGCAGCGCCTCGTGCGCCTGGGCGAGGAGCCGGTACGCCTCGGCGTCGCGCCCGTCGAGCTGGACGGCGCGGCGGAGGTGGCGCTCCGCGCGGGCCGGCTCGCGCTTGTCCAGGTACGTCCTGCCGAGCTCCCGGAACCCGCTGCCGTCGCCGGGCCGCCGCGTCGCGAGGTCGTCGAGCGTCCTCGTCGCGGCGTCCTCGTCGCCGTTCGCCGCGTACGCCGCCGCGAGGAGGCGCCACGGACCGGGATCGGGCGGGCCGGCACCCTCCGCGAGCGCCGTCTCCGCGCGGACCGCCTGGCGATAGGAGGCGATGGCCTGCTCCGGGCGGCGGCGGGCGGTCGCGATGCGGCCGAGGAGCACGTGCGCCTCGACGGCCGCAGGGCCGTCCCGGGCGAGGTCCAGCGCGCGGCGCGCCTCGCCCTCGGCGGGGTCGAGCTGTCCGATCGCCGCGAGCGCCTCCGCGAGCGAGGTGCGCAGCTCCGGGCTCTCCTCGTCGTACGCGACCGCGAGGCGGAAGTGCTCGGCGGCCTTCTCCAGATTTCCGGCGCGCGCGTTCCGGCGGGCCTCGAGGTAGTGGGAGATGGCGCGGGACGACGCCCATCGCGCCGCGGCGCCGCGGCGCACCTCTCGCATCGCGTCCGGGTCCGCCTGACGCCGGGGGGCGGCGTGCGCGGCGGCCGCGCACGCGAGGACGAGGAGGGCGACGGCGGCGCGGAGCATCGGCTCTTTCCGCGTTCGGGCGGTCAGGCGAAGAGCATAGCGGCCGGGGTCCGCCCCTTCAATCCGACGTCCTCTCGGCGCGCCGCTTTCGCGGGCGCTTGGCCACCGGCTCCTTCGCGCCCGCGCGCGGCGCGGCGGACGCGAGCGCGCGCTGCACCGCCTCCGCGAGGGCGCCGTCCGAGAGCGGGTCCGCGACCACCGCCGTGCACCCCGCTGCCTTGAGCGAGTCCTGCCACTCGGCCTTCCCCACCCCGACGACGGGCACCTCCCGCAGCTCCCGGTCGAGCCGGAGCGAGCGCAACGTCTCGCCGCCCTCGCCGTCGGCGGCGTGGAGCACGAACACGTCCGGCGCGAAGCGCGCGGCGGCGGCGCCGGCCGCGAACCCCGGCGAGGCCTGCTCGGCGGCGTACCCCACGGCGGCGAGCTGGCGGACCGCGCCCTCGCGGCCCGGCCCCGACTCCGCGATGACGAGCGCCTTGCGGCGCTCCGGTGCGGCTCCGGACAGCTCGCCCGGCACCGGCATGCCGTGCCGGAGCATGAACGCGGCGAGGTCCTCCGCGGCGATGCGCCGGTGGCCCCCGGGCGTGCGGTGCGCCTTCAGCCGGCGCGCCTTTATCCAGTTCACGACCGTCGGCAGGGACACGCCGAGCAGCCGGGCGGCGTCGAACGTGGTGTAGAAGCGACGCATTCGTACAGTCTAACCGGCAGTTGGTGTAAGGAGAGGGCGATGCCTCCGTCCGGCTACCTGATGGGCGCGGTCCAGATGACCTCCACGGCGGACCGCGCGCGGAACGTCGAGACCGCGCTCCGGCTGGTGAACGAGGCGGCCGATCTCGGGGCGAAGCTCGTCGCGCTCCCCGAGAACTTCCCCTACATGGGCCCCGAGGAGGGGCGTCTCGCCTCGGCGGAGACGGTCGAAGGTCCCACCCTCGGGGCGCTCCGCGAGGTCGCGAAGCGGCGCGGCATCTTCATCGTGGCGGGGTCGTTCCCGGAGGCCTCGACGAGCCCCCGCATGACCGCGAACACGAGCGCGGTCATCGCCGACGACGGCTCGATCGTGGCCGTCTACCGCAAGATCCACCTCTTCGACGTGAACATCCCGGACGGCGCGCGCTACGCCGAGTCCGAGGTCGTCGTCCCCGGGGACAAGGTGGTGGTCGCCCCGACGCCGCTCGGCCGCATCGGGCTCACCGTCTGCTACGACCTGCGGTTCCCGGAGCTGTACCGGAAGCTCGCGAGCCTCGGCGCGGAGGTGATCACCATCCCCGCCGCGTTCACGCTCTTCACCGGGAAGGACCACTGGGAGGTGCTCGTGCGCGCGCGCGCCATCGAGAACCTCGCGTACGTCATCGCGCCGGCGCAGGTCGGCCGCCACTCCGCGAACCGGCAGACGTTCGGCAACGCGATGATCGTGGACCCGTGGGGTGTCGTGCTCGCGCGCTGCCCGGACGGCGAGGGCGTCTGCGTGGCCAAGTTCGACCGCGCGCGCCTCGAGCGCGTGCGGCAGGAGCTGCCGGCGCTGAAGCACCGCAAGCTGTAGCGCCGCGGGACTGGCTCAGAAGACGAACATCACGCCGAACGCCAACGACAGCTTGTCGTCGGAGAGGTCCCAGCTCGTCGACGAGCCGAAGTCCTTCACCCAGCTCTTCGTCACGTCCACGAAGAGGTACGTGTGGTTGATCCCGGTGTCCTGGTCGAGCTCGCGGGCGAGGCCAGAATCGAAGAAGTCGACGAGGAGCGCGACGCCGGCGGTCGCCGAGTAGCCGTTCGTGGCGCCCTTCTTCGCGATCGCGCTCGAGCCGGAGCCGATCCACCAGTTGTAGCGCTCGAGCGCGACGCGCCCGTACGGCGCCAGCGGGAACCGCTCCGCGAACGTGTCGAAGCGGTAGGTGAGCGTGAGGCTCGTCGGGATGATGTTGAAGGTGGTCGTGTCGCCCGACTTCGTGTCGGTGATCTGGCCGTTCACGATCTCGAGGGACTTGCCGGATTCGCGGAAGTAGCCGGTCCGGAAGCCGACCTCGAGCGAGCC
>DASSQM010000602.1:0-2212 GCA_035702465.1 Anaeromyxobacter sp.
ATTGATCTGCATGGCTCCGCCGTCTCCCTGAAGCGGCCGACCGCCCCCCTCCGGACAGTCCGCGCGACCGCCCGATGGCTTGGGCAGCCCGGAAGGCTGTCATGCGCGGCGGTTCTTGTCGAGGACGAAGCCCCTGTCAACCGGGACTTCAACGCGCCGCGGCGCACGGCTCGCGCACCACCTCGCCGCGCCCGAGCCGGGCCCGCGCGCCGGACGCGCAATCGACCCACATCGCCGGGTCGGTCCACCAGCGGTTCGCGACCGCCGTCGCCCGGGAGCCGCCGGCGAGGACGAGCCCGGGTCCGCGTCCGCCGCAGGCGTTCCCGTGGAGGTCGGCCGTGGCGCCGCCGAGGAAGACGAGGCACCCCGCCAAGCCGCCGCTCGCGTCGACGCCGCGGAGCGACACCTCGCCTCCGGAGGCCTCCACCGCCGTCCCCGCGCAGCCGACGAGCGTCGCGCCGGAGAGCCGCAGCTTCCCGCTCAGCACCTCGACGCATCCGCCCAGGAACCCCTGCGCCTCCGTCGCACCCGCGATGGTCACGCCGGTGCCCTCGACCGTGCCGCCGCCGGAGACCGCGATGCCCGACGGGCCGGGGGACCGGATCACCACCGCGGCGAGCGAGGCCGAGCCGCGCGACACCGCGAGCCCGGCCTCGCGCGAGGGCCCCACGATGTCGAAGCGGCGGACCGACAGCTCGCCGCCGGTGACCGCGAGGCCGTCGCCGCCGCCGCGGGCGCTGCCGCCGTGGAGCGCGACGCGCCCGGCGCGGAGGAGGAGCCCGTACTCGCCCGAGAGCGAGACGTCGTCCGCCACGAGCGACCCGCCGTCGACGAACGCGCCGGACGTGCCGCCGGCGAGCGCGACGTCGTCGAGCCGGACCGCGCCACCCAGCACCTTGAGCGCCGACCGCCCCTGACCGGCGCGCAGCGTGAGCCCGCGCAGCGCGAGGTCGCCCGCGGCGACGACGCCGTCCTCGCCCTCCGGCGCGACGATCACGGTGGCGCCGGCGCCGGCGCCCTCGACGGCGATCCCCGACGGCCGCCCGAGCGATGCGCGGTGCGTCCCCGGGCCGAGCCGCACCACGTCGCCCGGCCTCGCGCGCGCGAGCGCGGAGGCGAGGTCCTCGCCCGCGGAGACGTCGATGGTGGCGCCCAGCCAGAGCGCGAGCGCGGCGTGCGCGAGAGGGATCACCCCCTCAGCCTAGATCAGTTCCCGGCGCTGCCCATCATGACGCCGAGCCAGGGCAGGGGATCCCTCGGCTCCCCGCTGCGCCAGACCTCGAAGTGGAGGTGCGGCCCCGTGGCGAGCCCTGTTCGCCCGACGAGGCCGACCGGCTGGCCCGGCTCGACCACGTCGCCAGGCGCGCAGAGGATCGCCGACAGGTGGCTGTACCGCGTGGTGAGGTCGCCGGGGTGGCGCACCTCGACCATGAGCCCGTAGCCGCCCGTCCAGCCGGCGCGCACGACCCAGCCGCCGGCGGCGGCGGACACGACGCGGCCCGGGGCCGCCGCGAGGTCGACGCCCTGGTGCATGCGGCGCCGCCCCTCGAGCGGATGCATGCGCATGCCGAACCACGAGGAGATGCCCGCCTGCGCCACGGGCCAGCGGAGCTTCGCGGGCGGCGGCCTCGCGAACAGCGTGAACCCGAGGGCGCGCGCCGCGTCGAGGCGGCGGGAGAGGCGCGCCGCTCGCGAGCGGATCTCCCCCGCGACGTCGCCGGGCGCCGCCCCGTAGCGCCGCTCGTCGTAGTCCCACTCCGCCTCGATCGTCACGCGGGCGCGGACGAGCTCGAGGAGCGGCGTCTGCGGCAGCGCGCGGGCGAGGTAGCGATCGAGGTCGCCCGCCAGCCCGCGCCAAGCGGCGACGGCCTCCGGCGGGAAGCCCTCGCGCGCAGGAGAGCGGCCGCGGCGGGCGCGCGCCTCCGTCGCGAAGCGGACGAGGACGGCGTCGATGGGCGGTCCGACGGGGAGCTCCGTCGCGACGGACTCCGGCGCCGGCACCGCCGCGGGTGGCTCGACGGGCCCTTCGGGCTCGTGCGCGACGTCCGACGCGGCCGCGGCGGCGGGCGAGACGGGCGCGACGTGGAAGCCCGCCTCGTCGAAGCTCATCTTCGGGGGCGCCGTCGCGCAGCCCGCCACGCCGAGCGCGGCGGCGCCGGCGAGCGCGAGGAGGTCCTTGCCGAGCATCCGCTGCGCGCGCACTCGCGGAGGA
>DASSQM010000603.1:0-3569 GCA_035702465.1 Anaeromyxobacter sp.
CCAGCGAGGAGGCCCACAAGGCCTGCCGCCGCCTCTCCTGCGTCTACCCCTCGGTCTGCCAGTTCTTCTCGACCGACCACGGGCCGCTCATCGACCTGTACGAGAAGGCGAGGCAGGTGAAGGGCGTGAAGCACCTCTTCGTCGGCTCGGGCGTCCGCTACGACCTCGCCCAGGCCGACCGGAAGAACGGCGAGCGTTATCTGAAATCGCTCGTGCAGAACCACGTCTCGGGCCAGCTCAAGGTCGCGCCCGAGCACATCTCGGAGCCCGTCCTCAAGGTGATGAAGAAGCCGGGGATCGAGAGCTTCGAGCGGTTCCGCAAGGACTTCGCCCGCCTCTCCCGGGAGGCGGGGAAGGAGCAGTACCTCGTCCCGTACTTCATCTCGTCGCACCCCGGCGCCTCGCTGAACGAGGCGGCCGACCTCATGGACTATCTGAAGCGGAACCGCTGGCGCCCGCAGCAGGTGCAGGACTTCATGCCGACCCCCATGACGCTCGCCTCGGACATCTTCTGGTCGGGCCTCCACCCCATGACCGGCAAGCCCGTGCACGTGACGCGCGACATGGAGGAGAAGCGCATGCAGAAGGCGCTCCTCCGCTGGGCGGATCCGGCGAACGAGGGGCTCGTCGAGAAGGCGCTGCGGAAGATCGGGCGGCTGCCGCCGACACCGCACCACCCCCGCCGATATCGACGCGCGCGCCGCGGGCGCTGCGATCCACGCTCTCCGTAAAGATCCAGTTTTGGGAGCGCGGAGCGAAAAATGGATCGTGCGGCCGATCGATCCTAGAGATCGCGGTCGTGCCGAACGTCGTCGATCTCACCCTCGTCTCGAGGGCCCGCCGGATCCTGCGAGCGGTGCTCGAGGAGCGCGGGCTCGGCTTCTTCCTCGTGGCGTCGTCCCGCGTGCCCAAGCTCGACCCGCGCCGCATCGCGTGGGTGGTCGAGGCGGCGCGCCGGCGGGTGGGGCGCCGGGCGCGCACCGATCCGAACGCGCTGTCGCGCACGCGCCGCGTGCTCCGGCGCGAGCTCATCCGGCTCCTCTCCGATGCGATGGTGCAGGCGGGGCTGTGACCCGCGCTACCCGGGCTTCCCCGCCGTCCGCTGCACGTACCGGAACCGCAGGTCGGTGAGGAGGTTCTCGAGGAACCGCTCCTCCTCCTGCGTGAGGTTCCCCTTCGTCTTCTCCGCGAGCATGGCGAGGATGTCGATGGTCTGCTTCGCGAGCGGCAGGCTCGGCGGGCCGGGCTCGCCCGTCTCCGGGTCCGGCGCGTCGCCGAGGTGCACGAACGCGGAGGACGCGAGCGAGAGGACGAACGTGTAGAAGTCGATCGGGGCCGCGGTCTCGTCGGTCTTGCCCATGGTCTCTCCCGGCCCGCGGGGCGTCAGTCGAGCCCGAACGGGATCCGCTCCGAGGCGAAGCCGCGCTCCACGAGCAGCACGAGCACGCCGGAGCGGCGGGCGCGGGACGCCGCGCGCCGGAACTCCGAGAGCGTGCTCACCTCCGTCGAGTTCACCTCGCGGACGAGGTCGCCCGCCTGGATCCCGTAGCGCGCCGCGAGCGAGCCGCGCGCCACGGCCTTCACCACGACGAGGGCGCCGCCCTGGACGCGCTCCTCGCTCACGGTGAGGCCCGTGCGCCGCGCGACGAGCTCGGAGACGCTCTCGGGCGAGAGCTCGATGGCGGCGACCGAGGCGTGCACGCGGTTGCCCTTCCGCGCGAGGTCGAGCCGCGCCGTCGACCCCACGGCGAGGTCGCGCACGCGGAACCGGAACTCCTCGGCGCTCTGCGGCGGGAACCCCTGCACCGACTCGACCACGTCGCCCTTCCGAACGCCGGCCTTCTCCGCGGGCGACCCGGGGTCGACGCCGGTCACCACCACGCCGCCCGACGCGTCGGCGCGCCCGTCCTTCGCCGGCAGGTCGTCGACGGTGACGCCGACGTAGCCTTCGCGCACCGCGCCGTGCGCGACGAGATCCTCCGCCACGCGGCGCGCGCGGTCGATGGGGATGGCGAACCCGATGCCGGCGTTCCGGTCGCCGAGGATCGCCGTGTTGACGCCGATGAGGCGCCCCTCGATGTCGAGCAGCGCCCCGCCGGAGTTCCCCGGGTTGATCGACGCGTCGGTCTGGATGAAGTCGAACAGCGTCCGGTCCCCGGCCTTGAAGTTCCGGTGGATGGCGGACACGACGCCCGTCGTCACGGTGTGCGAGAGGCCGAACGGGTTGCCGATGGCGATCACCGTCTCGCCGATGAGGAGCCCGTCGGAGCTGCCCATCACCGCGTAGGGCAGCTTCTCCTTCGTGTCGAGCCGCAGCACGGCGAGGTCGGACGAGGGATCGGTCCCGACCACCTTGGCGAGGAGCTCGCGCCCGTCGAGGAGGCCGACGCGGAACCGGGTGCCGCGCTCGATCACGTGGTTGTTCGTGAGCACCCACCCGTCGGGCGAGACGATGACGCCCGAGCCGAGCGAGGTGACCGCGTAGCCGCGGCGCGCCTGCCGCCGATCGAAGAGGTCGCCGAAGAAGTAGTCCGCGATGGACCCCGAGCGCCGGTCGCGGAACCGGACGAGCTCCTCCGCGGCGACGTTGACCACCGCGCCGCGAACGCGCTCCACCGCCGTGACGACCTGCGTGCGCCGGCTCGGGGACGGGCGCTCGTCGGCCTGGGGCAGGACCCCTGCCGCCGACGCGGACGCGGGGAACAGGGCGGCGGCGATCGCGAGGGCGGCGAACCGGCTAGGCGCCGCCCTCTTCCTCATCGCCCTCGTCGTCGAGGTCCTCGCCCTCGATCGACGCCTCGACCGGGGCCGCCTTCTCGGCCAGGTCCGGGAGGTTCTTGAGGTGCTTCTCGTACTCCTTGTCGTCCACGATCCCCTTGCGCACGTAGCGGTGCACCACGCGCTTGTCGAGGATCTTGCTGTCGTGCGAGTCGGCCATTGGGTCCCTCTGGGAGGCCGGGAAAATATGCGGCGGGTTGCGGGGCCGTCAAGCGCGTGCTACCCGAACGCCGATGGCCGATCCCGCCGCCGCTCGGCGCGCGCGCCTTCGGGGGATCTACGCGCTCGTCCGCACGCCGGAGGAGGCCCGCGCGGCCCTCGACGGCGGAGCACGCGCCATCCAGGTGCGCGTGAAGGAGGCGCTCGCCGGGGACGTGCTCGAGGTCGCTCGCCGCGCCGTCGACCTCGCCCGCGGCCGCGCGCTCGTGCTCGTGAACGACCGCGCAGACCTCGCGCTCCTCTCGGGCGCCGACGGCGTCCACCTCGGCGAGGAGGACCTGCCGGTCCCCGAGGCCCGCCGGCTCCTCGGCCCGGAGCTGCTCGTGGGGCGGACGTGCCGGACGCTCGAGGAGGCCCGGTCGGCCATCGCGGCCGGCGCGGACCACGTGGGCTACGGGCCGATCTTCCCGTCGCGGACGAAGCCGCTCGCGATCCCGCCGCGCGGCCTCGACGCGCTCCGGGAGGTCTGCGCCCGCCTCGGCGCGCCCGTCGTCGCGATCAGCGGGATCGAGCTCTCGAACGTCGCAGAGGTGGCTCGGGCGGGCGCCTCTTGCGCGGCCGTCGTCGAGGCG
>DASSQM010000604.1:0-6870 GCA_035702465.1 Anaeromyxobacter sp.
ACCGGGATCATGTTCACCGGGTCGGGGATGGGCGCCTCCGCGGTCGCGTCCTGGACGATGGTGAGGACCTGGAAGAGATCGATCTGGCCCTTCTCCTCGTCGTAGCGCGCCTTGAGGTTGCGCTCGAGCCCGAAGTGCCGCTTCGCGGCGCTGGCGATCGCCTCCTCGAGGATCTCGACGAGCTTCGGCCGATCGATGCCCTTGTCCTTCGCGACCTGGTCGAGGATGAGGTTCAGGTTGACTTGCTGCTGCATGGCTCAGTCCTTCCTGTGGAGGTCCGCCCCGGGGTCGTAGTCGAGGTGGGCCTTCGCGATCTGATCGATCGGGATGCGGTGGAGGACGCCGTCCACGAGGACGCGGACCGCACCGTCCGCGAACCCCTCCAGCGCGCCGGTCCAGTTCTTCCGCGGCGCCGAGCCCTCGGCCGTGCCCGGCACCGGGCCGTACGCCTTCACGTGGACCCGCTGCCCCTTGTACCGCTCGAAGTGCTCCGGCGTGCGGAGCGGCCGGTCGAGGCCGGGGGACGAGACCTCGAGGTCGTAGGCCGGCTCGATGAAGTCCTCGACGTCGAGGACGGGATCGATGGTGCGCGAGACGAGCTGGCAGTCGTCGACGTTCACGCCGCCGGGCCGGTCGATGAAGACCCGGAGGGTCCACCGCCCGCCGCCGCGAACCCACTCGACGTCGACGAGCTCGTAGCCGTCCCGGGCGAGGATCGGCCCGAGGACGCCGCGCGCCCTCTCGACGACCGATTCCTGTGCGATGCCCGCCATGTCGATCACGGATCCCTGAAAAACGAAAAAGTGGGCGCGACCGCGGCCCACTTTCGTAACCCGGCGTTCCCGGGCGCGAAAATGTCGGCGTGTAGGTAACAGATGGCCCGGGGCAGGTCAAGGAACACGGGCGGGCGTGCGGCGCGCGGTCACCCGCCGGCACGGCGTCGGCGCCGCTCGCGAAACGACCGCGCCTCCGCCCGGTTAGCCGTCAGCCGATGTCGTAGCCCCGCTCCTCGTGGTTCGCGAGGTCGAGGCCGATGGTCTCCTGCTCGTCGTCGACGCGCGCGCCGCACAGCGCGTCCGCGAGGAGGAAGGCGCCCCAGGTCACTGCGCCGGACCAGAGCGCGGCGACGGCGCAGGCGAGCGCCTGCACGCCCACCTGCCGGGCGACGACGATCGACTCCGAGCCGCCGAGCGCCGCCGACGCGAACACGCCCGTGAGCACCGAGCCCACGAGGCCGCCGACGCCGTGCACGCCGAACGCGTCGAGCGAGTCGTCGTAGCCGAGGTGGCGCTTGATGCTCGTCGCGCTGAAGAAGCAGACGATGGCGGCGACCGCGCCGATGGCCATCGCGCCGGCGACGCCCACGTAGCCGGACGCCGGCGTGACGGTGGCGAGCCCCGCCACGGCGCCGGTGATGACGCCGAGCACGCTCGGTCTGCCGTGGCGCGCCCACTCGATGACCATCCACACCGTGGCCGCGGTGGCCGCCGACGCCTGGGTCGCGGTGAGCGCCATGCCGGCGGTGCCGTTCGCGGCGAGCGCGCTCCCGGCGTTGAAGCCGAACCAGCCCACCCACAGCATGCCGGCGCCGACGACCGACAGCGTGAGGCTGTGCGGCGGCATGGGCGTGTGCGGGTAGCCCTTGCGCTTGCCGACGTAGAGCGCGGCGACGAGGCCGGCGATGCCCGCCGAGACGTGGACGACGATGCCGCCCGCGAAATCGAGGACGCCGAGCTGCTGGAGCCACCCGCCGCCCCAGATCCAGTGCACCACCGGCACGTAGACGACCAGCGACCAGACGACCGACACGACGAGCACCGCCGCGAAGCCGACGCGCTCCGCGAACGCGCCGATGATGAGCGCCGGCGTGGTGATCGCGAACGTGAGCTGGTACATGGCGAACACGGTCTCCGGGATGGAGCCCTGGAGCGCGCCGCGCCCCACGCCGGCGAGGAACGCCTTGCCGAGGCCCCCCACGAACGCATTCGTGGAGGGAGCGCCGGCGGTGAACGCGAGCGAGTAGCCGACCGCGATCCAGAGCACCGTGACGATCGACGCGATGGCGAAGCACTGCATGAGGACGGAGAGGACGTTCTTCGTCCGCACGAGGCCGCCGTAGAAGAGCGCGAGCCCGGGCAGGGTCATGAAGAGCACGAGCCCGGTGGCCGTGAGCATCCAGGCGGTGTTGCCGGTGTCGATGGCGGGAGCGTTCATGGGCGGGTCGCTCTAGAGGGCGGAGGTGCCGGACTCGCCGGTGCGGATGCGGATCGTCTCGAGGAGGTCGAGGACGAAGATCTTGCCGTCGCCGATCTTGCCGGTCTTCGTCGCGCGGGTGATCGCCTCGACGACGCGCGGCAGCTCCGCGTCGTCGATCGCGACCTCGATCTTCACCTTCGGCACGAAGTCGATGCGGTACTCCGCGCCGCGGTAGATCTCGGTGTGGCCCTTCTGGCGGCCGTACCCCTTCGCCTCGGTGGAGGTCATGCCCTTCACGCCGACCTCGGCGAGGGCCTGGCGGACCTCGTCCGCGCGGTTCGGCCTCACGATCGCGATCACGAACTTCATCCGTCCTCCGGAGCGGCGGGTGGCGACGGCGCGTGCCCGCGGCGCGGGCGCGCTGCCTCGTGGACGGGCACGATAGTCGATGTCGCCCCGGAAGGGAGCACATTGAACGACAATTGACCGCGCCGGCGCTGCGGATTGCGAACGCGCCGCCGGTGCGTGACCAAACTCCGGGCAACGACTGAACGGTTCCCGGGCAGCGTGCCCGCGGATCGGGCAGCATCGCCGCCGGCGCCGCTGCTACTCGTCGCTCTTCGGCACCTCGCCGGCGTCTTCGCCCGCGTGCCACTCGACGTCGGGGTAGACGTCCAGCGCGCGCTCGACGCGCCGGGCGCGGCGCGCCAGGGCGGCGCGGGGACATCCGGAGAAGAGCCTCGGTCGTAGCCACCAGCACGACCTTCTTCTCGAGGTTCGAGAACACCGACCACTCGACGCCAGAAACGCGCTCCCCGTCACGGAGTTCTCGTCTCGGCCGAGGTCCGGGAAGCACTCGCCGAGTGCTTCAGCGTCCGCGTTGTGATTGAGCCCGTGCGCGCACGGCGCGTTCGACGATTTGAATTCGGCACTAATCCGATCCCGGCGGCAGCCGCAGCGCGAGCAGCCACTCGCGGTTGCCCGCCGGCCCCTCGATGGGCGACTCCGCCTCTCCGGCGACCTCGAACCCGAGCCGACGCGCGGCTCCGGCGACCACCTCGAGCGCGGCCCGGCGCTTCGCCTCGTCGCGCACCACGCCACCCTTCCCGACCTCGCCCTTCCCCACCTCGAACTGCGGCTTCACGAGGAGGACGGCCGCGCCGCCGGGCTTCAGGAGGTCCTTCACGGCGGGCAGGACGAGCCGGAGCGAGATGAACGACAGGTCGCCCACCACGAGGTCCACGCGCTCGCCGAGCGACGCGGCCGAGAGCGTCCGCGCGTTCTCGCGCTCGCGGACCACGACGCGCGGGTCGCCGCGGAGGCGAGGGTGGAGCTGCCCGTAGCCGACGTCCACCGCGTACACCTTCGCGGCGCCGCGCTGGAGCAGGACGTCGGTGAAGCCGCCGGTGGACGCGCCCAGGTCGGCGCAGGTCCGGCCCCGCGGGTCGATGGGGAACGCCTCGAGCGCGCGCTCGAGCTTGAGCGCGCCGCGCGAGACGTACCTCTGCGGCGCGGCGCCCTCCTTGAGCCGGACGGGCGCGTCGGGATCGACGAGCGCGCCGGGCTTGTCCACCCGCGCCTCCCCGACGACGACCGCGCCGGCCATGACGAGCGCCTGCGCCTTCGTGCGCGACTCTGCGAGGCCGCGCTCGACGAGGAGCAGGTCGATGCGCTGCCGCTTGCCGGCCATGCGGGGCGGCGGACTACGCGACGTCGCGCGCCTTGCGGTCCGCGGCGAGCTCGCGGCAGGCGCGGGCGATGCCGTCCCTGTCGATGCCGAGCTCGGCGCGCTGCTTCGCGGGATCGCCGTGGGTCACGAACGCGTCCGGCAGGCCGAGGCGGCGCGTCGGGATGCCCTGCGCGAGGAGCCCGCGCTGCTCGAGGAGCTCCAGCACCGCCGAGCCGAAGCCGCCCGCGACGCAGCCCTCCTCGACCGTGAGCACGCGCCGGGCCCGCGCCGCCTCGCCCGCGATGAGCTCCTCGTCGAGCGGCTTCGCGAAGCGCGCGTCGATCACCGTCGCGTGGAGCCCCTCGGCGCACACCACGTCCGCGGCGGCGACGGCCGCGCGCACCGGCGCGCCGATCGCGACGATGCAGACGTCGGGCTTGCCGGGCACGTTCCGGACGATGCGGCCCTTGCCGACCTCGAGGACCTTCGGCGCGGGGTCGAGCTGCACGCCCTCCCCGCTGCCGCGCGGGAACCGGAACGCGGCGGGCCCGGGCAGGGAGACCGCGGTGTGCAGCATGTGCCGCAGCTCGTTCTCGTCCGACGGCGCCATCACCGTGAGGTTCGGCACGCAGCGCAGGTAGGCGAGGTCGAACGCGCCCTGGTGCGTCTTGCCGTCGGCGCCGACGATGCCGCCGCGGTCGAGCGCGAAGGTGACGGGCAGCTTCTGGAGCGCGACGTCGTGGATGATCTGGTCGTACGCGCGCTGGAGGAACGTCGAGTAGATGGCGACCACCGGCCGCGCGCCCTCGCAGGCGAGGCCGGCGCCGAACGTGACCGCGTGCTGCTCCGCGATGCCGACGTCGTAGGTGCGCTCGGGGAACCGCTGCTTCGCCTTGATGAGGCCGGTACCCTCGAGCATGGCGGCGGTGATGGCGACGACGCGGTCGTTCCGCTCCATCTCCTCGCAGAGCGCCTCGGCGAAGAGGTCGGTGTACGCCTTCGCGGACGCCTTCTTCACCGACTTACCGGTGGCGACGTCGAAGAAGGAGAGGCCGTGGCCGCGCGTCGCCTTGTCCGCCTCGGCGGGCTCGTAGCCCTTCCCCTTCGTGGTCACCGCGTGGAACAGCACCGGCGCGTCGAAGGTGGCGAGCTTGCGGAGCGCCTCGACGAGGCTCGCGACGTCGTGGCCGTCGACCGGGCCGACGTAGTGGAAGCCGAGGCCCTCGAAGAGGATGCCGGGCGTGACGAGCGCCTTCGTGGCATTGATGCCGTGGCGGATGACCTCGATGGCCTCGGCGCCCTTCGGCAGCTTGGCGAGGAAGTCCTTCACCTGGTGGCGCCAGCGGTTGTAGGTGCGCGAGGCGAACTTCTTCGAGAACCACTCCGACAACGCGCCCACGTTGGGCGAGATCGACATCTCGTTGTCGTTGAGGACGACGAGGAGCTGCCGCTGGAGGTAGCCGGCCTGGTTCAGTCCCTCGAACGCGATGCCGCCGGTCATCGCGCCGTCGCCGACGATGGCGACCACCTTGCCGGGATCGCCGCGCAGGCGCATCCCCTCCATCATCCCGAGCGCGGCGCTGATGGCGGTCGACGCGTGGCCGACCCCGAACGCGTCGTGGGGCGACTCGTGGCGCTCGGGGAACCCGGCGAGCCCGCCGGGCAGCCGGATGGTGCCGAACTCCTTGCGGCGGCCGGTGAGGAGCTTGTGCGCGTACGCCTGGTGCCCGACGTCCCAGACGAGCTTGTCCTTCGGCGTCTCGAACACGTAGTGCAGCGCGACGTTCAGCTCGACGGCCCCGAGCGACGACCCGAGGTGGCCGCCGTTCTTCGCGCACGTGTGGACGATCTCCTCGCGGATCTCCTGGCAGAGCTGCGGCAGCTGCTCGACCGGCAGCGACTTCAAATCGGCGGGCGAGTCGATCCGGTCCAGGAGACGGGACATGCGTACCTCCGTGCCTACTTCTTGCGCGATACCACGTAGCGCGCCAGCCCCCGCAGCGCGTCGGCCCGCGCCCCGAGCGGCGCCGTGGCCCGGAGCGCGTCGTCGACGAGCGCCTCCGCGCGCCGCCGCGCCTCGTCGACGCCGAGGATCGCCGGGAGCGTCGACTTCCCCGCCCGCGCGTCCTTGCCGGCGCGCTTCCCCAGGGTGTCGGTATCGGCGGTCAGGTCGAGGACGTCGTCCGCGATCTGGAACGCGAGGCCGAGCTTCAGCCCCCACGGGTAGACCGCCTCCGCGGCCGCGCCGGCCGCCGCCGCCCCACCCGCGACCGCCGCCGCGAGGAGCGCGCCGGTCTTCGTGCTCATGAGCTCCATCACCTCGGGCTCGGACAGCCGCGCTCCCTCGCCGGCGATGTCGCGGGCCTGACCCTCGACCATGAGGTGGGCGTTGTGCGCGAGCAGGCGCGCCAGCGCCGCCGCGCGCGGGTCGCGCGAGGAGAGGAGGTGCTCGAACGCGAGGGACTGGAGCGCGTCGCCCACGAGGATGGCGGTGGCCTCGTCGAACGCCTTGTGCACGGTGGGCCGCCCGCGGCGCAGGTCGTCGTCGTCCATCGCCGGGAGGTCGTCGTGCACGAGCGAGTAGGTGTGGATCGCCTCGAGCGCCACCGCGAAGCGCATGGCGAGGGATTCGTCGGAGGCGTCGCCGCCGTGCGCCTCGCACGAGGCGAGGACCAGCGCCGGCCGGATGCGCTTGCCGCCGCCGAGCAGCGCATACCGGATCGCCTCGACGAGGCGCGCGGGACCCTTCCCGGCGCGCGCGTCGGCGAGCGCGGCGAGGCGGGGCTCGACGCGGGCGGCGACGGAGGAGAGGAAGGGCTCGATCGGCTGCTGGGGGGTCAAGTCGGGACGCGTTGTAACACAGGCGCTCGGTGATTCGCACCCTGCGCCGAGCGTCGATTGCACCCCCCGCGCCGCGGCGGCGGTATGATGAGGCGTGCGGTTCGTCTTGCTCTTGTGCCTCGTCGCAGGCGCGACCGCATGCGTGCTGTCCATCGACCGGCTGC